>DBRE01000035.1 GCA_002305535.1 Syntrophomonas sp. UBA1376 | reverse complement strand
GCTGGTTTTAAACTAACTGAAGATCCCGGTGATACCACGGCGGATGTGCTGATGGTTGACCTGAAAGGAGCCCAAAATCTGTTGCCGTCTATTCGTAGCGGTGCGGTAGATGCCTGGGTAGGGCCATCTCCCAACCCTGAAAATGCCGAAAAGAACGATATGGGCAAAATTGTCATGCGACTGGATGATTTCCCACCACAAGGTAAGTGGACCAATTTCCCCTGTTGTGTAATGGCAGCTACGACTGAAGTAGTCGAAAACCATCCTGAAGTTATCGAAGCCTTGGTCAGTGTGGTAGTTGATTGTATACATTATGGCAATGACAATCGCGAGAAGTTCGCTGAGATCAATTCTGCCAAAATTGGGGTCGAAAAGGATGTCATCCTAGCAAATAATATCATTTATACTTCGGATCCCTCCCAGGAGTGGCTGGACGGAATCGAAATATATTTCAATGCTATCCAAGCCATGAATAAATTTACTGACCGCCTGAAAGACGCCGATTACGAAACCGTAAAGAAAGAAGTTTTCGACTTTTCCTTTGTAGAAAAGGCTAACAGTCGTTAAGTTAAACTGAAAACCAGGCAGGTACTGTTGATCTCTACCCGTAGAGCTCAAATGGTATCTGCCTGGTTTAAATTATTGAGTTCAATACCGTACTAGTTACCTGGTACCGTGATGATTTCAGGTTTTCATGAAAAGGACTAGCTTTTATGCATAAAAAGTTCCTAGCGCTCATTATGCCCTTTATCATACCGGCTTTGCTCTTGATCTTCTGGCAGTATGCCGCCTATCAGGCGCAGAATGTGGCTGTTTTGCCACCTGTCGGTCGGGTGTTGGAAAACTTCCTGCATGCCACTGATAATTTTATTGGCTTAGGCTCTATCCCACGCAATATTGGGGTGAGTCTGATCCGAGTTCTTAGCGGATACACAGCGGGAGTGCTCATTGCCGTACCCCTAGGAGTTTTGATGGGCTACAGCAAAACGATCCAGAGATTATTTGAGACTTTTATCAGCATTTTCAAACCGATACCGCCGCTAGCATGGCAGCCTCTAGCCCTGGCTATCTTCGGGGTCTCAAGTATTGCCACCGTTTTTAATATGCCTTTTGGGCAGCAATATGTGTTTTGGGGCAATTTTAAGATCGCTATGATCTTTATGATCGGGATGGGGAGCTTCTTCCCGGTCATTGCTAGTGTCATGTTCGGTGTGCAGAATGTTCGGCAAACCTTGATTGACTCAGCCCGGGTATTGGGTGCCAGTGAAAAGGATATTTTCTTTAAGATCCTGATTCCGGCTGCCGCACCAAATATTATCAATGGTTTGCGGATGGGCTTGGCTATTGGCTGGGCTTGTTTGGTGGGTGCTGAAATGCTGCCGGGCAGTCTGGCCGGCGTGGGTTATCTTATCACCCATGCCTATGAACTTGCCCGCACCGATCTGGTTATCACTGGCATGATCTGTATCGGCGTAGTAGGTGCGTTGCTGGATAGTATATTCAGGGTGATAGGCAACCGCTACTTCAGCTGGGAAAGCAAAACAAGGTAAGATATTTATGAAGGTAACGATATCAGTCGAGCATTTGAGCAAGGTGTTTCAAAGCCAAAATGATTTGGAGATCCATGCCCTACATGATTTGAATCTCAGTGTGGCTGAAAATGAATTTGTCTGTATTTTGGGGCCTTCCGGCTGCGGCAAATCAACCCTTTTACGCATCATTGCCGGTCTTGAGAAGGCTAGCAGCGGTAGCGTTTTCTATAATGGGAGAGAACATACCCGACCGGGCAAGGAAATCGGCATGGTTTTTCAAAGCTATTCACTGATGCCTTGGCTCAATGTATTGGATAATATTGCCCTGGGGTTGGAATTCGCCCGTATACCGAAAGCCGAGCGGATAGCTGTAGCTCAGGAGTATCTTGATATGATCGGCATGAGTGACTTTGGCAAAGCCTTTCCCCATGAACTGTCGGGTGGCATGCAGCAGCGAGTGGCTATTGCCCGGGCTTTGGCTAACGATCCCGATGTGCTTTTAATGGATGAACCTTTTGGTGCTCTGGATGCCTATACCCGTATTCTTATGCAAAAGGAGCTTCTGCGGATCTGGGAAAAACACCGTAAGACCATACTATTTGTTACCCATAGCGTTGATGAAGCTGTCTATCTGGCAGATCGCATCATCCTGATGAGTAGCCATCCCGGTCGAATCAAAGAAGAATTCGTAGTTACCATTCCCCGGGTACGGGAACGCAGTAATCCTCGTTATGGGGAATTGACCGCCGAACTGCTTAGTCTCCTGGAAGAAGGCTGATCTGAAAACATTATTATCATTGAAATGTCATCCTGAGCGGAAGCGAAGGATCTAAGGCAGTTACCAGACTCTTCGCTATTGCTCAGAGTGACCACATTGAGGGGTTTATTCAGTAACGCAAAATCCTCGTCCAGTAAACCAGCCGAAAAGGGCTGGTTTTGCGCTACGGGAATAGCGGAGTTTGATAAGCTGACAAATACCATAAAGGCTTTTTTAGTGAGAGGGTCAAAAGACTCTCTTTTTTCTAAGCAGGAGCTTGAAAAGAGCACTTTAGAGGAATTCCCCGGTGTGGTGTAGAAAATTATGGAAATAGTACATCCTAAATTACTGTGGCATGTACGAAGTAACGGATTAATTGTTGGTTAGGATACCGCAAGAAATCTTTAAGTTTTAGGAGGCCAAGGATGAAACCGAAGTGTGCTTTTTGTAATCATAAGGACATTATCCTTTCGAATGACTTGGCCTATGCGATCTATGATAAATACCCAGTAAGCCAGGGGCATATGTTGATCATCCCTCGCCGGCATGTGGAAGACTTCTGGGGCAGTACCCCTCAAGAACGCAATGCCCTCTGTGACCTGATGGAGGACTGCAAACTACATCTTGATAAAACCTTTGCACCGGATGGTTATAACATTGGCATCAATTGCGGGGAAACAGCTGGACAGACTGTTTTTCATTTACATATACACTTGATACCCCGCTATTTCGGTGATATAGATAACCCGCGGGGAGGAGTCCGGGGAGTCATACCGTCGCGGCGCGTTTATTAGAAGCCTTATGAAGGGCAGTTGATAAATGAGAGTTTTGCATACTTAACTTTTTCCTGAATTATCATTGTAATTAATAGAATCTTATCCTGAGCGGTAGCGAAGGATCTACGGCATTTATAAGACTCTTCGCTATCGCTCAGAGTGACAATGTTGAAGGATTCACGAATTATGCAAAATCCTCAAATAGGAGGCCTTGTGGGTTTTCAGTAGATTAGTGTCTTTTGGAAACTGCCACAAGGCTTTTCATTGTCACATCATGCCCATGTTCATGGGATAATGGTTGTCACTTAATTGACTCATATAAAGACCTAAACTCCTCTTGATGTTGCACAAAAATATCAACTAGCACCGGGTCGAAATGGCTACCCTTATCTGAAATGATGATCTCCATACTTTTTTCATGGGAAAAGGCTTCCTTGTAAACCCGCTTGGAGCGCAGTGCATCATAAACATCAGCAAGTGCCATGATCCTTGCCGATAGCGGGATAGCATCTCCGGTAAGCCCTTTCATATAACCGCTGCCATTCCACTTTTCGTGATGGTATAAGGCGATTTCCATGCCCATCTTGAGAAATTCGTTTTTGTCGTATTGTTGGGCGACATTGACTAGCGCATCATAACCTATCTGTACGTGGGTCTTCATGATCTCAAACTCATGGTCGGTTAGCTTGTCTGGTTTTAGGAGAATGTTATCAGGTATACCTACCTTACCAACATCGTGCAGTGGACTGGCTTTGAAGATCGTTTCTAAGAATGTGTCGTTGACTTCCTCTGCGTATTCTGGGATCAAGCGAGCTTTTTCAGCCAGTAATCGGCAGAAGCTGGCGGTTCGTTCAATGTGCGCTCCGGTTTCATCGTCTCTGGATTCTGCCAGTTTGATCAGTGCATAGATGGTCGCCATCTGCGAAGCTGAGATTTCTTGAACCTTTTCCTCCACCAATTGCTTCAGATGACGACTGTATTTTTCCAGTTCATCTTCAACCTTTTTCATTTCGGTGATATCTTGAATCGTTCCGTAAGAATAGATAGCAGTACCTTCAGCGTTTAGCTTGTAATAAGAACGCAAATGAACCCATTTGATTTCTCCGCTTTTCATCAGCAAACGATAACGCGTTGTCCATGGTTGTGGGGTAGCTAACATCTCTCTATACAGCTGAGCCACTTGCTCCCGATCATCTGGATGAACACAAGATAAAAATAGTTCCGTTGATGCCGGGATTGAACTGTGAATCTCAAGTATTTCATACATGGATTGTGACCAAACCAAATTGTCCGCCATCAGATCGTGATCCCAGCGACCAAGCTTGGCAATTGATTGGGCTTCGATGAGCATTTCGCGGCTATCCAATAGCTCCTGGTTGAGAAGTTCAAGACGTTTTGCTATACCTGAATGATCCAGGAGCAATTGTGTTAAGAGTTCGTTTTGGGTATTATAGTCAAGTTCCCTGGCGAAGCTTTCGAGTACATAGAGTTTGATGTCATCATCTGCCTGGGAGTTCGATAGGACATTTTGCAGATTTAGATTTCGATCACTCATTTGACTTCCTCCGCCAACCATTTGTCTATACCCACGTTTTTAATAGCGCGCAAATGTTGGATGAGCGCCTTAATATCTCTTTTGGAAGAGACAACTCCGCCATGTTGTGGTGCGATTCGTTCAATATCCAGTGTTTCGATTATGTCAAGGGCATAGGAAAGCGCACGATTAGAAGGCATAATTTTCTCATGGAACTTTACGATTCCCTCAATAGGGCATTTTCTTTCTCTACAGGTGTACAAACTAATATCCCGGCACTCCCGACAGGCATCCTCCAATTCCAGAAATAGCATCCACTGGTCATCGTAGCTTCCAAACAGGTCGCTGGTAAACAGTGTTTTTGTCTGCCTATCATAGGTAATAAAGCTGCCCGACTGATGGCTGTAAGGGGTTAGATAAAAGTCCAAACGTCTGCCTGAGGCAAAATCATAATGGTTGTCCAAATCGCGAAAATCCAGTTTCTCGGTCTTAGGGGAGTAGTAATTAATGAAAACATTATTATCTTCATGTGAAATAATTCGGAGAGCATCATTATTAATAATTGACTCAAATTGAGGTAGGCTCCCACAGAGATCCGGGTCATAGTGCTGGTAAATCAGTACTTTTATTTGGGAAGGTGTCAATCCTGTCCGGAGAATTTTTAGCATTACATTGCTGAAATCGTCACGGCTGCCGCCGTCAATTAGGACGGCTTCATCGCCTTCGATAATCAGATACGGATTACAGTGCAGGCCTCTATGTTCGTCCGCATACCCTACCCAATATATGCCTTCTGCAATTTGAACCGGTTCTTTTTCATAAGCTATATATTCAGGTTTCAAGATGCAAGCCTCCTTTAATGTAATAGTCATTGCAGTGGGATTTTCGATATATTCCTTTGAAACTTGTAGAGCTATTGATAAAAGTGGAATCATACTAAATTTTTACTTCATCTGTCATATTACTGCAATATCTGCATATTTGAAAGGATGGTTTAGGGATAAACACTTAATAAAAAAGTGCACCTCCAAAATTAAACTATTGGTTCAACATGGGGGATGCACTTCGTTTAAGGTGTCAATATTTTGTCTTTTAGGTTTTATTGGTTTCGCGCAACTGGGCAATTCTGTCTTCGGCCTGGCGATTAACAGTATTATTGCCATCGGCTTTTCTCACTAAAGCGCCGCGGAAGAACTTCAATGCTTCTTCATTCTCACCTAATCTTAAGCTTAGCTCACCCAAAAGCAGAGAAAGACGTTGTTCTTGTTCAACTGTTGTGGAACGGCGGCCATTGTAATAAGAATCTTTAAACATATCGTAAGCTTGCTGGGAAGCATAGATAAACATTTCCTCATCCTGGACGTCATAGTATAACCAAGACAAACGTAACCACACCTTAGCCCCAGCGGAAGGATCCTGGGTACTCATCCGGAGATACTGTAGCATTAAGTAATAGCTGGCAAACACCTCGTCTATTTTACGGGGATTACTAAATTGCAGCTTAACCTTATCCTTTAACTCTGTGGACTGATCCAGAAATTTTCTAGCCATCGAGTCTGATACCTGTTTGAATTCAAAATTAAAATTGGAGTAATAGCAATGGGGACAAACCCAAACCAGATACCAAAGAGGTTCTATATCGATGAAACGCTGGCGCATATCATTATCGACCTTGTCCAGTCTGAGTTTAGAAGAACGGACACTCTTAACTGTAAAGGTTTTTTCACAAACCGGGCAAGTTACTTCCCGATCAAACAAAAACGCTTCATCATCAGGTGAAGCAGTCAGCGGGTAAGTCTTATGATTCGGCGGGAAAATAGAATCATCCAGAATTTTTACTGAGGAATTGACCTCACTGGCCTGGGATTCCGCGGCTTCCCCATGTTTTAGTTGGGAGATCTCTTCATTTTGTTTACGTAAACGGCCGCTCATACCCTTCATAATGCGATAAGCCAAATTGGGCTGTTGGGCAATGATCTTTTCGAAGTTGTTTTCGTTGATAACCATTACGATGCAGTCTTCCAATGCTTCAACAGTAGCACTGCGAGGCATACCTTCTAATAATGACATCTCGCCAAAGAAATCCCCGGGGCCCAACTCTGCTACCTTAATCGGAAAGCCATCTATGGAATTGATAAGTACACCGACTTTGCCTTTAAGGATTATAAACATCTCATGGCCAGAATCTCCGGCATAAAAAATGGTTTCATCGATATTATATTTTCTAGCTCCCCCTAATTTGGCTATTGATGCAATATCCAACATTTACAAATCCCTCCACAATAACTGTGCGTCAAGTTACCTTTGTTTATTCTACAGTCATGTTGATTATCCTTTGAAAATGTCACCGATGTCCCGGTGAATGTTCGATTTCGCTGTTCTAAAGATTCCCCAGTTGATGCGATTGCCTGAGAGGAAATTGCTAGCTATAATGACGATACCATAGCTAAAGGAACCTCAGTTAGGCGGTCAAATATATGAACATACCGGGTAAAGTCCACCGTATCCGGGGCACCGCCCATGGGTTAATATCTTATCCCAAGTTTGCCAGCCCGGTAGGGGAAGTTTATAAAGAAATTACTGCTTTTCTTGAGAAATAAGAGCAGAATAATAAAAGAGCTATATCAGAAGGCGGGGAGTAAGCAGGCCGATGGCACGCAAGAAATGGATAAGGTTGGACAACGCTTCGAAAATATTTCTGGCCACGATGACCTCAACGGATACCAAGGTTTTCCGTCTAAGTGCTGCAGTTCGTGATGAAATAGATCCGGACATACTGCAAGAGGCTTTGGACGAAACTTACCAATACCATAGACTGTATCATGTTGTATTGCGACGGGGCATTTTCTGGTACTATCTGGAGGATAGTGAGCAGAGGCCCCTGGTGCAGCTAGATGATCAGCCTGCTTGTGCGGAGATCTATCATCATGATGAGAAAAATCTGCTCTTTAGGGTGCTGTATTATCGGAACCGGATCCATCTCGAGGTCTTTCATGTCCTTTCCGATGGGACAGGTGCACTATGGTTTCTGGAAACCCTGCTCTATAATTACACCATTCGCCGCTATCCCGAGGTTTTTCAAAATAAGGCTCTAAATTACCCTGGTAAGGGTTCACAAAAACAGCAGTTCGATGATAGTTTTGCGCGCTATTTTGGTCATGAGGGGGAAGGGCTATGGGCTCATCCGGCCCAAGCGACCATTGAAACGGTGACCAGAGTGGGTAAAGCTGTCGGGCACGCAGCTGTTAGTGTGTCGGGAAGAGCCATAGGCGTGGCTGGCCAGACCACCCATAAAAGCTATAAGGAACGAGTATATCACGTCCGCGGTACTACAACACCCGATAATCGCATGCGCTTGGTCGAAGCAGATATGCCGGTGGATGAGGTGTTACGGCTGGCTCATGCAGTCGGGACATCCCTTAGTGTTTACTTGACAGCTTTGTTTATTGATGCTGTGTACCAAGACGCTCCCAGACATAAGGGGCCTTTGACGATCGCTGTATCGGTACCGGTGAATCTGCGTAACTATTTTAAGTCTAACTCAGCCCGGAACTTTTTCAGTACCATGCGGGTCACATATACTTATGGGCAAAATGGGCCGGAAGGCGACAGCATCGAATCCATTTGTCGTTCTCTCGATAATCAGTTCAAGGAACAACTGACCGAGGAAAATTTGAAGAAGAGGCTAAACCAGTTGAGGTCTTATGAAGAGAAGCTTCTCATTCGACTGGTCATCCGGCCTGTCAAAGACCTGGTTCTGAGGGTGGCCAATGCTTGCCGCAACCGTACTCTGACACTTTCCATTTCCAATATGGGTCGGGTGGTCTTTCCTGAAGAAGTCGATCCCTTTATTAAGCAGCTCTATGCTCAAACCTCAGCAGCCCGGCCCCAGTTCTCATCCATCTGTCATGGTGACCGTCTGACCGTCTGCTTCACGTCACCTTTTGTGGAGACCGAAATCCAAAGGAATTTTATTTGCATGCTGACCGATCAAGGAGTGCCAGTAACGGTGGCAGCGAATAGGGTCAGTTTCGAAGAGAATTTTGTGAAGAGCGAGGGGGTGTGAAGCGGGTGAGACGTTGCCAGCACTGTAAAGTTGATATTTTAGGGGATTGGGATAGCTGCCCACTTTGTCTTAATCCGGTTCAGACCCAGGGCATTGAATGGCAAGAATCGCCTTTTCCAGATGTTCCTCTGCGTTTTCATAAATACCTGGCGCTGAAGATCTTGATTTTTCTATCGGTGATTTCAGTGGCTTTGTCCTTTATCGCTTATCAGATATGGCCAACCCAAACAAGGTGGCCTTGGTTGATCCTATTTGGTTTGCTCAGCATGTGGCTGATCGTAGCAGTGATCATTCGCAAAAGGCGCAACATTACTAAGAGCATTGTCTATGAGATTGCCCTGCTTTCCCTACTAAGTGTCCTCTGGGACTATTATATCGGCTGGTCGGGCTGGTCTATCAATTATGCCATACCCATAGTATGCAGCAGTGCTTTGGCGGCCATGTTCGTGTCAGTTCGGGTAGTGGATCTGGTGGTGGAAGATTATATCTTGTACTTTTTGATGGCGGCGCTGTTGGCCTTGATACCCTTCCTCTTTGTTTTGTTGGGCTGGATCTCCCAGCCCATTCCGTCCTTCGTTTCGGTGAGCTTGAGTATTATCATGTTGGTAGCGATTCCGATCTTTAGAGGTCGCCTGATTATCACCGAACTTCAAAAACGTATGCATATTTAATCTCCATCACTAGCTTAGATAACCTTGTTGACATCAAGCCAGATATTGGGATAATGTGTTATATATATGCATAAGAAATGCGTATAGCAGATATGAAGTCTGCACCATTTGATCAAATTTAATTAAATACTTATATTACGTCATGAAGGCCAAAATGCAGGTAATTACTGCAACTTGGCCTTTTTTTGTGTGTTGGGCATGTATGGTGTGCCTATACTATGGGAGGGGGAAATTTGATGAACCGACAACTTTGGGAAAAAGCGGTGGCCTTTCACGGTCACGAATGCCCCGGTCTGGCCATAGGTTTCAAAGCCTGCCAAGCAGCGGCGGAGAAAATGGGGATCGGCGTATCGGAAGATGAAGAGATCGTTTGCATCACGGAAAACGATGCCTGCGGGGTGGATGCTGTTCAAGCCATCTTGAGCTGTACCATGGGCAAAGGGAATCTGCTGTATCACGGAACGGGTAAGCAGGCTTTTTCGTTCTTCGACCGCAAGAATAATAAGAAGCTGCGGGTATGTCTCAAGCCTAAGAAGCACGACGAAATGGATCGTTCCCAGTGGCAGGAATACCTACTCAATGCCCCGGTGGAGGAGATTTTTACTTTTTCTGAACCGAGGCTTGATTTGCCGGAAAAAGCCCGGCTTTTTACCACAGTGATTTGCGAAGACTGCGGGGAAGGTGCTCCCGAGCATAAAATGAGGTTTCAGGAAGGCAAAGCCGTATGCATTGACTGTTTTAAGGATTACAGCCGAGGCTGGTGAGAGGTTAGGGGGGAACTGCACTAATGAAAAAACCAACAAAATTAATCATATCGGTATTGGCCGTAGCTTTCGCGGTCGGCATATTAGCTGGCTGTGGAGGCACTAATGAAGCGGGGATCACTCCCGGAAGCGCTGACCCCGGTACCAGAACTATAATCGATAGCCTGGGACGTGGGGTGGAGATACCTGCAACGGTGGAAAAAATCGTTCCCTTAGGGAATACCCCACGCATGATCACTTATTTGGGGCTGGCTGATAAAGTCGTGGGAATAGGCGGGATGAACAGGGATAGTATAACCCCGGTCACTGCCTATGCATATGTCAACCAAGACCGATGGGCCAATGTCCCCCAGGTGGGTACCGATGCAGCCGGTGCCACTGATTACTATCCGGAACAAATCATCAGCGTTCAGCCAGACGTGATTTTATGTACATACAACGCGGAGCTGGCCGATGAGATCCAAACCAAAACCGGGATACCGGTGGTGGCTGTACCCATGGGAACTTTATTTCAGGCGGATTATGAAGAAGCCCTTCGTATCTTAGGAGACGTATGCGGTGTGCCAGACCGGGCGGAGGAAGTGATCTCTTACATACACAATTGCCTTAATGATCTAAAAACTAGAACGGCAGGGGTTCCCGATGGGGATAAACCTACTATTTTGGGTGCTGCTGCCACATTCAAGGGTGCTCATGGCATAGAGGGAGTATACATCAAATATGCCGTATTCGAAGCCATTGACGCCAACGATGTTACCACCGGCATCTCTGACAAATCGGGTGGAGTGCTGATCGACAAAGAACAGATCATCGGTTGGGATCCCCAATATATTTTCTTTGATAGCGGCGGCGTAGGTCTGGTCAAGGCCGACTACAAGAAAAATCCAGATTTCTACGGGCACCTCACCGCCGTTCAGGAAGGGAACCTTTATCAATACCCCAGTTCTACCTCCTATTTTTCCAATGTTGAGATCCCCATCGTCAATAGTTATTATGTAGCCAGTTTGCTCTATCCGGAACAATTCAAGGATGTGACTTTTGAGGAAAAGGCTAATGAAATTTTTGAGTTTTTCCTGGACGATGAGGATTATCTCAGTAAACTCGAAGGAGCCGGTGCAGGTTACGGTCAAGTAACTCTCGAGGACTGATCATGACGGATAAGAGTATGATCCCAATAGAATCCTATAGCGCTTTTATTAACCGCAAAAAGCTGGTCTTGGCTATTTCCGTGGTAGCAACTGCCGTGATAGGGCTTTTCGCAGTCAGTGCCGGTTCCCTGGAGATTCCCGCATCGGAGATAATCAAAACCTTGCTGGGAAAGGGCGATCCCCAGACCCATACGATCATTATGAATATAAGGCTGCCGCGAGTTACCGCTGCTATCCTGGTAGGTGCGATTCTGGCAGTGGCTGGTGCGGTCATGCAGTGTGTACTGCAGAATCCTCTGGCCTCGGCCTCGACCCTGGGAGTATCTCAGGGTGCTGCCTTCGGTGCGGCCTTGGGGATCATCGTGTTTGGCGGTGGAGTAGTGAATTCTGACTCTGCCGCCACGGCGGTCACTATAAATAATCCTTACATTGTGACCCTGTGCGCTTTTTTATGCGCTTCGATATCAACATTAGTGATTATTCTTCTATCCCAGTTTAAGAAAGACCTGGGCCCCGCCGGGCTCATATTAGCCGGGGTTGCTTTAGGCTCCTTGTTTGGTGGGGGCAGCACCTTGTTGCAATACTTTGCTGATGAAACCAAAATCAGTGCAGTGGTGTTCTGGACTTTTGGAAACTTGGGCGCGGCAGATTGGCCCGAGCTGTTGATCCTGACGGTGGTATTTTTCGCGGCTTTGATATATTTTCTGCTGAACCGCTGGAATTTTAATGCCATGGAAAGCGGAGCTGATACTGCCAAAAGTTTAGGGGTTAACACCCGGGCGGTCATGCTGATCAGTATGGGCATCAGCTCATTGGCCGCGGCGGTGGCAGTTTCTTTTGTGGGCATCATCAGTTTTGTGGGATTGATAGCTCCCCACATAATGCGTCGGTTTGTGGGTAATGACTACCGCTTCCTTATACCTTGCTCGGCGGTTATCGGAGCATTGCTGCTCATCCTGGCCGATACCTTTGCCCGGCTGATAATTGCACCGGTCATACTGCCGATCGGAGCTATCACTTCATTTTTGGGTGCGCCGATGTTCCTTTACCTACTGTTTAGGGGGTTCAAGTACCATGGTTGAAGTTAGAGATATTACTTTTGCCTATAATCAAAATGGCAACAACATAATCGAAGATATCAATTTTGCCATAGAGAAGAACCAATGTATAGCCATTTTGGGGAACAACGGAGCTGGCAAAAGCACCCTGCTAAAATGCATGGATCGCATTTGCCCGGCCCAAAAAGGCACCGTGTACGTTGATGGCCAAAATGTATATACAATGAGTAAGAATACTATGGCGCAGAATATCGCCTATGTACTGCAAAATAACGAATCCATCAATATGACCGTGTTTGATACTATACTCCTGGGCCGCAAACCATACATAAAGTGGGATGCAACCTCTGAGGATCGACACATAGCCTGGAGCATCATGAAGAAAATGCAGCTGGAGGATTTTGCCTTGCGCAATGTCTGGCAACTGTCGGGCGGTGAATTACAAAAGGTGATGTTGGCCCGAGCCTTAGCCCAGGAACCGAAGCTTTTACTGCTGGATGAACCCACCAGTAATCTTGACCCCCGCAATCAACATGAAGTTCTCCAGCAGGTCAAAGAAATCGCCCAGGAGCACGATATCTGCGTGGCCATAATCATTCACGACCTCAACCTGGCCATTCGTTACTGTGAGCGTTTTCTATTGCTCCAAGATGCCCAGGTCTTTGCCTACGGCGGCTTGGAAGTAATGACACCCGAAAACATAGAGGAAGTGTATAGGATACACGTTCATATTATCGAACACATGGGCATACCCGTGGTGGTTCCGTTCCCAGATGAGAAGGTGAATGTGTCTGGGGAGAGGTAGACTGATATGACATAAAGCCCTTCTATTAACAGGTGTTATTGCGCAAATATGGAAATTTACTCGGAATATTAGTATACTGGCATAAACGGCAAAAGAAGGCTAGCTTATGAAATGTTTGGAAGTTGTAGCAGCCATTATAATCTTTGACGGGCAGATATTGTGCATGCAGCGTGGCCAATCCGTGCAAGAATACATTTCCTACAAATTTGAATTCCCTGGCGGCAAGATCGAAGCCGGAGAGACCAAAACTGAGGCGCTCATGCGGGAACTCTGGGAAGAAATGAACCTGCAAGTCAAGATCGAAGTTGAAGACTTCTTCATGACTGTAAACCACACTTATCCTGATTTTGAGCTAACTATGCATAGTTATCTATGCCCTGTCACATCAAAACAATTTAGCTGCAAGGAACATATTAACTACAAATGGCTTTATCCGAAGCAACTCAAATCACTTGATTGGGCAGCAGCAGATTACCCCATTGTAGAGAAACTGATGGTGATGCAGTTATGCTAAAAAAAGGTTTGTATGAACAGGTTATTAATATCCAGTTAAGCCAGGAGTTGGGTCAAGCCACTGATCTAATCAAGAGCATTGAGCCGATCGATAAGGCCGAAGCTTCTAAAATACTGGCTAAATATCTAGCAACTATTATTGAACGGGGTTTGGAAAATGTTACACATAGAAAAGAAGATATTGGCAGGCAGATAGACCTGGCCAACAAAATCATTCAAACTGTTGTCTCGGAAACCCAAGACCATGATTTTGTCCGGCTCTCCGTACATGAGGCTGCCCAACAACTGCTTGGGCTTTTTGATATTAGGGATTCCGCTTATGCTATCAATCAACGCGCAGAGATAGTTCGTCCTCAAACTTCCATTGCTCAGAGCTCACTTTTCACTGGGGCTGTTCACGAGCCTAGTTTGGTTACAGAGTTGAAAAAGGAGATCCTATCGGCAGACAGAATTGATATGCTGGTTTCCTTTATCAAGTGGAGCGGATTGCGGCTGATTATCGATGAACTGCGTCAATATACCTTTCGGGGAGGAAAGCTGCGGATAATCACTACTTCTTATATGGGAGCTACTGATTTCAAAGCCATAGAAGAATTGCATCGCCTGCCTAATACGGACATAAAGGTCTCCTACGATACCAAACGTACCCGATTACATGCTAAGACTTACGTATTCTACCGTGAAACTGGGTTTTCGACGGCTTACGTAGGTTCTTCTAACCTTTCCAATGCAGCGATATCCAGTGGTTTGGAATGGAATGTAAAGGTTACTGCGCAAGATTTGCCAGAGACGATTCGCAAAATCGAGGCTACCTTCGAGAGCTACTGGAATTCTAGCGAGTTTGAGGATTACGGTGAGGACAAGAAGGCGCGTCTGCAGAAAGCCCTTAAAGCTGAAAAGTATAGCGCTGAACGCGGGGATAGCTATTTCGGCTTTGATATAAAACCTTATCCTTACCAAGAGGAGATTCTGGATAGGCTCAAGGCCGAGCGCATGGTGCGCAGATACTACAAAAACCTTATTGTTGCCGCTACCGGTACCGGCAAGACTGTGATTTCAGCCTTTGACTACAAGCGCTTTCTCCAGGATAATCCAGGCCAGCCTTGCCGTTTGCTTTTTATCGCCCATCGCGAAGAAATATTAAAACAAAGTATGGCTTGTTTTCGAGGGGTTCTTCAGGATCCTAACTTTGGTGACTTATTTGTAGGTAATTATAAGCCAACTAGCATAGATCATCTGTTTCTTTCGGTGCAGACTTTCAACTCACAGGAGTTCTGCACCAAAACCTCGCCCGATTATTACGACTTTATCATTGTGGATGAGTTTCACCATGCAGCAGCTCCCTCCTATCGCCAGCTACTCACCTACTACCAGCCTAAGATCATGCTCGGACTGACTGCTACTCCCGAGCGCATGGATGGCCAATGCATATTGGATTATTTCGATAATCGCATTGCTGCTGAAATTCGTTTGCCGGAGGCCATTGACCGCAAACTGTTGTGTCCTTTCCAATATTTTGGGGTCACTGACACTGTAGACTTAAACCAATTAAAATGGTCGCGGGGTGGATATGACAAGGTTGAACTGAGCAATATTTACACGTTGAACCGAGCAGTGGCAAACAGACGGGCCGATCATATCATACGATCTTTGTATAAATACGTAACCGAGATGGATGAAGTAAAGGGGTTGGGATTTTGTGTGTCGGTTGAACACGCACGGTTTATGGCAGATTTCTTTAATGAGCACGGCATTCCTTCCATCTGTTTGGTGGGAGCCACTCCGGACGAGGAGCGCCATGATGCCAAGCGCAAGCTGGTTAGCGGGGAAATCCGGTTTATCTTCGTGGTGGATATCTATAATGAGGGGGTTGACATTCCCGAAGTAAACACTGTGCTATTTCTTCGCCCTACCGAGAGCCTGACCGTTTTCCTGCAGCAACTGGGGAGGGGATTGCGTCTGGCTGATAATAAGGAATGCTTGACTGTACTCGACTTTATTGGCCAAGCTCATAAAAGATACAGTTTTGAGGAGAAATTTGCAGCCTTGCTGGCCCATACCAATAAAAGCGTTGCACAGGAAATAAAAGACGGTTTTGCATCACTGCCCAAAGGCTGTCATATTCAGCTGGAGCGCTATGCCCAGGAATACATTCTCAGTAACATTCAAGACTCTCATACGGCTCGAACGTGGCTTATATCACGGCTGGCCTCATTTTTCGAAGACAGCGGAATGCCGCTCACCATGGCCAATTTTCTATCATACTATCACTTAGATGTGCGACTTATTTACAAGCAAGATAACTTCTCCAGGCTTAGCGTACAAGCTGGAGTACGCAATGATTTTCATGAACCTATGGAAGAGGTGCTAGCAAAGGCTTTTCGTCGAATTTGTGCAATAGATTCCAGGCGGTGGATCAGCTTTCTACTAGATATTTTTCCCCGTATAGAACACATAGATTTAGGTATGTTAACCGCGGCCGAGCTACGGATGCTGCAAATGTTTCAGTTTACGGTATGGCAAAAGCCTTTTGAGGAATGCGGTTTTGACAATTTAATAGAAGGACTTATACAGATCAAAAACAGTCCGGTGCTTTATGAGGAATTAATTGAACTGCTACAGTATAATCTGGATTGTATTGATTTTATCGATGAACCGGTAGAACTCGGATTCGAGTGCCCACTGGATCTTTATTGTACATATACCCGCGATCAGATTTTGGTAGCGCTGGATTTTATGAAGCCTAATACTGTGCGTGAAGGTGTCAAGTACTTACCGGAAAAAAACCTTGATGTTCTCTTTGTGACCCTGAATAAATCAGATAAAGATTATTCGCCAACTACCATGTATAATGATTACTCTGTGAACGAATGGCTGTTTCACTGGCAAAGCCAGAGTACCACAGCAGAAACATCACCAACTGCTCAACGCTATATTAACCATCTTCAGAATGGCAGTAAGATACTCCTTTTCGTACGTGAGTTCAAAAATGATATCTCGGGAACGGCTCCTTATACCTTTCTAGGATTGGTCGATTACCTTAAACATGAGGGCTCCAAACCCATGAACATTATCTGGAAACTACATCGCCCCATTCCAGCTAAATATCTTAAGAAGACAAATAAATTGGTGGTGGGATAATAGGAGCAGTGGTACAGGGAGAGAACAAAACCAATGCTGGATGGCTGATGAAGTGGAGGTTTCTTGTTTCTTAAAAGGCATATAAGTCGGTGGGACAATAAAACCATCAGTCTGCTAGGCGGCAGACTGATGGCTTAAAGTTTTTGGTGATTTAATAAACCTGGCTAGAGTATAAATCGATTAACTAATTCATTGAGCTTGGTGGCTCCTTCTTCAAGCTGGGCAGCCATTTCTGATATTTCCGCCACGGTGTTTTCAGTCAATTCTGTGTTTTCCATAATGGTTTTGGAATTGGTGGAGTTATCCATGATGGTTACTGCTGCCCAATAGGCAAAGAGTACTGCGGTGAGCAAACAATATGTGCGTTGTTACTGTGAACGATTCCTATTGCTCGAAGATTTGCAGGGTTTTTGACTATGCGGCTTAGAAGCAGTATATAGGATACATCATCGAATTACGGGCGGCAGAACGAGGGTGGTTCTTTTTCCAAAATGAAACTGAATGTGTTAGGAGAACGGTAGAATAGATGAGGATGGCTCGCCTCTTTGTCTTAAAACCATTTCTTCTTATTAATAACGTAAATTTGTTCAAATTCTTGATCGGTTTTTGTAAGGTAGAGGATACCCTCAATAAGTGCTATTATGCCAAGAATTATGTTGGGAAGACCTAGGAGGAAAATAGTAACAACCCACCCGATAGTATTGGTAAGTAAGAATATTAGCCCTTGAGCGGTGAATCCCAAATAAAATTTATGTATTCCTAAACCGCCTAGAAATATAGCTAATAGTCCTGCGGCAATTTTACTCTTTTCGCCACTAACCCCAGCAGGTGAATCTAACGAGAGATATATCTCTCTGGCAATACTACCCTCGGTGGTAAAATCAATGTTCATTCCCCTAGAAGGGAGCCCTTCACCTTTCCAGTCATGATTTTCAAATGTATAACGGTTACCATCATCGCCGGCAATAACACCTGAATTTTGTTGAAAAGAGTAATCTAAAATCTTCCCCTTCATTTTTTCCTCCTTTACCTATAAAATCATACTCTAATTTTCAACATACGCGAGTTTTCTCCTGCAATTATTTGTATAAGTTGCTTTTGGCCGTCTTAAATTGAGTATCCTGTTTATTTAAGCAGCAAGTTCTGGGAAAAGGAACGAGATTACTAATCTGCCAATATTGTTCCTGGATTATCTGGGAATATAACTGGAAAATCAAACGAATACTAAGGCAGAAGTGAGCAAAATCCACAGAGATTAGACAGGAGGTATACCATTGAAGAACCTAGCCCAAAACGAGATCCTGGCTCTAAGTGCGCTGATATCCATGGAAACTCAGGGTTTAGCCCTTGCCAAAGCTTCTATCAATGCGGTGGAAGACGAACAGCTCAGAACTATGACTGAAACAGCAATAATGTCGGCGGAAGCTAGGATCCAGGGAATGCAACAGTTGATACATGACAAAAATATTAATTCAGGAGGGGCTAATTAGTGACTAACTTCGTCAGTAAAATGTTCAGTGAAAAAGCAGATCAGTCAGCTGATAAAACCCTGGCTTTTGCCTTTATGGCTGCAGCTGGTGCATCAGCCCAAGCCTATTTCACAGGCGCTCTGCAGTCGACTACTCCAGAAGTTCGAGCTTTGCTTAGCGGCTTTGCTACCCAGAAGGCTATAGAGCATGAGGGGATAAATGGCTATTTAATGCAAAAAGGCTATATCAATCCCTATGACGATTCGATGCATCAGCTTACGGCTGCGGAACAAAACGCTCAGTTGGTAATGGGTCGACATTAAGATTCTTATAAGTTAGGGCTCCCCAGGTGACAGGATCGTTGCCGAAGGGGAGCTCTTTTTTCGTTAGCCTTTCGAGCTGAGGACTTTGCATAATTCAATAACTCCTTCTGAAGGTGTATCAGCCGTAGATTTGTTAATGTCATCCTGAGGGAGGAACGACCGAAGGATCTTTTCCTCTGGTACCAGTAAAGATTCTGCGACTGAATGACCGACACTATTTCAGCAGTCTCGGAGGTTTGTTTGGTCTTCTTTATTTATCTTTTTTTAAGGAGACAAGGTAAATGTCCTATGTCCTCACAGCTTTAGTCTAGATAGCAAACAATTGTCTGGGTGCCAACTAAGCCTCCGACCTATCTTTGTGGGGGCTCCCAGCTTTTAGCGGCTGCCTGAGAAATACGGTCAATGACAATAGCCATCACCACTATAGCCCAACCAGCTTCAAAACCTTTGCCTACCGCGATCCGGTTGGTGGCCTTGAGAACCTCTTCGCCCAGGCCGCCGGCACCGATCATGCTGGCAATCACTACCATGGACAAGGCCAACATGGTGGTCTGGTTTATGCCTGCCATAATGGTAGGCATAGCCAGGGGTAAGCGCACTTCTTTCATCATCTGCCATTTGGAGGCACCGAACACCAAAGCCGCTTCCTGCACCTCACGGGATACCTGGCGAATGCCCAGATTGGTCAGACGAACCACGGGCGGTAGGGCATAGATGACCGTAGCAAATACCCCGGGAACCTTGCCAAGTCCGAACAGCATCAGAGCTGGG
>DBRE01000093.1:20088-29351 GCA_002305535.1 Syntrophomonas sp. UBA1376 | reverse complement strand
CATACCGCCGGTCTGTCAGGTTGCAAAGGCGGCGTTGTCTTACTGGTAGCCGATGATCCCAATGCTCATTCCAGTACCAATGAATTTGATTCCCGTCATCAAGCTCGAGCTGCCGGAATACCAATGCTGGAACCGGCTACTTTCCAGGAAGCCAAAGACATGATGATCTATGCTTTTGAACTGTCAGAGCAATTGCAGCAAGTGGTTATGGTGCGCAGTGTTACCCGTATTTGCCATGGCCGCGGCAATGTCACCCTGGGAGAACTGCCAGCCAGTCCTAGTCAACCTTTGCCCATCGGGGAGTGGGATAAACTGATATCCATAAACTGGTTTCACGACCTCCAGTTTACCAAACTGGATCAGGCTCAGGCTGCCTTTGAGGAAAACCCCTTCAACTGGTATACCGGACCGGAAGAGCCTGAGCTGTTGGTAGTCACTTCCGGTACTGGTTGGCTGTATAGTGTGGAGGCAGTAGATGCTCTTAAACTGGGTGATCGGGTCGGAATCTTAAAACTAGGGACTACTTACCCTCTGCCGGAAAAGTTTGTGCTTAGATATTTGGAGAAGACTAGCCGGGTACTGGTAGTGGAGGAAGTGGATCCGGTATTGGAATTAAACGTGGCCAACGTCATCGCTCACAATCCAGGGCTAAATGTGAGCCTATATGGGCGTTATCAGAAGAGTGCCCTACCTCAGTCTTTTGAACTGAATCCGGATGTGGTCATTGCTGCTCTGGCCTCGTTGATGGGTATTGAGTATCAGGCACCCCAGACGGGTGAAGTCCCCGCTGATGCTGTAGTCAACATACCAGCTAGAGATCTTACCTTCTGTGCTGGTTGTCCTCATCGGGCCTCCTTTTTCTTGCTGAAACAAACCCTGCGCATTCATGAGAGCAATGGTGTGGTTATGGGAGATATCGGCTGTTATACCATGGGTGGTAATCGGGCTGGACATTTCCTGCTGCAGTCCATAGCTTGTATGGGTGCTGGAATTAACATGGGAGAAGGCTTAGGACACCTGAGTCGTTTTGGATTTGAACAGCCAGTAGTGGCTTTAGCCGGTGACTCTACCTTTTTCCATTCCTGTTTACCGGGATTGGTCAATGCCCGCTATCACGATGCCAATATGCTGTTTGTGATCCTGGACAACTCAGCTACGGCCATGACGGGTTTCCAGCCTCATCCAGGTATTCCCCTCAACTGCATGGGCAAACCGGCCAATGCAATTTCCATAGAAAAAGTTGTTGAAGGCATTGGCTGCTCGGTAACGGTGGCTGATCCTTATGAGATCGAAGCCACTACCCAGCTGGTCTATGACCTGATCAAGCAACCAGGCCTGAAGGTATTGATCCTGCGCCAACCCTGTGCCACTTTGGCCGTGCGCACCAAAGGCCGCCGTAAAGTCTGGGTGGATCCTGACCTCTGCCGGGGTGATGAATGCGGCTGTGGGCGCTTCTGTAGTAAAACCTGGGGCTGTCCGGGCAATATTTGGGATTACGAGATCGGAAAAGCCAAAATTGACGAAGTGGTCTGCATCGGCTGCGGAGTGTGTGCCAGTCTCTGTCCGGCTGGAGCTATAAAGGTAGAAGGGGGGCAAGCCTGATGAGTGTGCAGCTTGGCAAAGATCCTCTTAATGTGGTCATCTGTGGTGTGGGAGGCCAGGGAAATATTCTGGCATCTGAATTGCTGGCCTCTGCCCTGGTGGAAAAAGGCTACTATACTACGGTAGGAGAGACTTATGGAGCATCCCAGAGGGGCGGTTCGGTTATGAGCCATGTGCGTATTTCGGCTCAAAAGCAGTACAGTGCCCTCATACCCCGGGGAGAAGCCCATATCATTATCGGGTTTGAACCTATTGAGACTTTGCGGGTAGCCAGGGAATACGCCAGTAAAATCACTAAAGTAGTCTTTGATCCTCGCCCCAACTATCCCCTGGGGGTATTGATCGGGGAGGCGGTCTATCCGGAAATAGATGCTATTGCCGCTGAACTCAAGTATTTATGTGGTTCAGTCCAGATATTAGAAGCCACCCGTCTGGCTCAGGAAGCCGGCAATGCTCAGGCCGCCAACATCCTGCTGATGGGAGCACTGACAGCTATGCCGGAAATACCTCTGCAGGCGGAAGACTATGTTCAGGTATTGAACCAGCGTTTTAAGGGTGAAGTATATGAACTGAATCAAACAGTATTCGACCTGGGCTTCAATAGTTTGGCTGTTTAGCAATCCTGTCCTGGGGCGGAAAACCGTCCCCAGGGGGGTCTACGAACCTCATTGTCCGAATATTCTGTAAACAAAAGGCCTTATACCTAAGGGGGGAATATAATGAGTGGATTAGTCAAGGATCTAGCTCGCCTGATCGGCGACAACAATGTGTTATTCCAACCCGAAGACCTTTTGGCTTATGCCAATGATGCTACTCACTACTTTAGGACTCAACTGCCGGACGCAGTGGTATTGCCGTCATCAACCCAAGAAATAGCCCGGGTGCAGGCTTATGCCTATGAGCACCAGATTCCGGTCACTCCCCGGGGAGCTGGCAGCGGCTTGTCGGGAGGAGCCACCCCGGTCAAAGGCGGTATTGTGGTAGACACCAAGCGCCTCAACCGCATTGTGGAGATCGATCGTGCCAACATGGTGGCCCAGGTGGAAGGCGGGGCAGTATTACAGAACTTCCACCGGGCCGTAGAAGAAAGAGGTCTCTTTTATCCGCCCGATCCCCAGAGCATGAGCGTCTGCACTCTGGGAGGCAATGTAGCCACTCGGGCGGGTGGACCCCGGGGGGTCAAGTATGGCACCACCGGAAACTATGTTACTGGTCTGGAAGTGGTGCTTCCAGATGGTTCCGTGATCAAAACCGGAGGCAAGTTTGTTAAACAGTCGGTAGGTTATGACCTTACTCATCTGATGACCGGTTCGGAAGGTACCCTGGGCATCATAACCGGGGTCACTGTTCGCCTCGTGCCCCTGCCCCCTGCTCATCGAACTGTGATAGTGGTGTGTGAGACCCTGGATCAGGCCGCAGAAATAGTATCGGAGATCATTGCCCGAGGCGCGGTACCATCCATGCTGGAATTCTTGATCAAACTAGCCATAACCGTTATGAATAATTATGTCTCACAGCCTCTGCCTACTGATGGAGAGGCATTTTTATTGATGGAAATGGACGGCACTCCGGCTCAGGTGGAAAGTGATGTTCAGACCATCAAGGAGATCTGCCGGGATATGAAAGCCCAGGAAGTGCTGGAGATCCTGGATGAGAAAGCCGCCCAGTCATACTGGAACGCCCGGTCCAATATATACCCTCTCATCATGACTATTTTTAACCGGTGCACCAGTGAAGACATTACCGTACCCCGCAGTCGCATACCGGATTTAGTAAGAGCCGTACAGGAAATCGCTGCTTCGGTAGGTATCATGATCGGGCTGGCTGGCCATGCCGGTGATGGCAATATGCATCCTACTGTTCTGCAGACGGAGATAAATGATGAAATGGCAGCTAGAGCCAATAAGGCTATCGAATTGATGATACGCCGCGGTTTGGAATTGGGCGGCACCATTTCTGGCGAGCATGGTATAGGTATTCATAAACAGGAGTACCTGGCCTGGGAATTGGATCAGGTTCAGATCGAGCTGATGAAGCGGATCAAAGCCGCTTTTGATCCTCGCGGTATAATGAACCCCGGCAAAATATGGGTGGAAGGAGGGGCTCAGTAATGCTGAAACTGGAGAATTATGAGGCTATTATCAACAAGTGTTCTCACTGTGGGTATTGCCAGGCTACCTGTCCGGTTTACCTGGAGGATATGCTGGAAAGCCATGTGGCCCGCAACCGCCTTAATTTGATCAATCAGGTGTTGATCTTAAAGACCATGCCCTCCACTCCTCGGTTCAGAGAAATACTGGATCGCTGTCTGCTGTGTACCAACTGCACCCAGACCTGTTCCAGCAAAGTCCCGGTGGATGAGATAATCATTGCTGCCCGTGCTGAAACGGGTAAAAGCACCTTGGGCGGCCTAAAAAGCTTTGTCATGAGTAAAATGCTGCAACAGCGAGGCCTGACCGGTTTGATGGGCAAGGCTGGTTCATTGGTGCAAAAGATGGGTGTGGCCGCCCGGGAGATGCCCCAACTGGCCAGTAAACCCTTCAGTCAGATATATAGTGGGACTATCCCAGCTCAAGGAGAGCAGCGCGGCAGGGTAGCCTATTTTGTGGGCTGCGGCACCAATTTTCTCTATCCGGATACCGGCATAGCCACAGTTCAGGTGCTGACTCGTAATGGCTGGGAAGTGGTGATACCTGCTGGTCAGGTATGCTGTGGAATACCAGCTATGGCAGAGGGAGACCTGGCTGCCGCTCGGGAGATGGTGGCCACTAATCTGAATCTGTTCGATCTAGACAACGTGGATGCGGTCATTACCGACTGCACATCCTGCGGCATGATGATCAAGGAGAAATTCAGTAAAATGCTGAATCCGGAGGATCCGCTCCAGGAGAAAGCCCAGGCTTGGGCCGGTAAAATCTATGAAATAACTGATTTCCTGCAACAACAAGGTTTGAGTGATAGACCGGCTTCTTTATACGCCTCTTTTACCTATCATGTACCCTGTCACCGAGGCTGGTCCCCTACGGTCGTGGATGCGCCCCGAGAACTTCTGGGCAACCTTCCCGGTGCTGAACTGCGCGAGTTACCGGATCCCGAGAAATGTTGCGGGGCAGCGGGTACCTTTTTTATGGAACACCGTGATCTATCAGAGAGAATTCGCTCCCATCGGGTAGAGCAGATCGAGGCCAGTGAAGTCCAGACCGTGATCACCCAATGTCCGGTATGTCGCTTCTATCTGTCAGCAAGCCTCAACAGTCAGCAAGTGACTCATCCGGTCATCATGTTAGCTCAGGCTTATGAAAATGTTTCACAGGAGTAATGAAACCCGGTAATGGCTTGCTGGCTAAAAGGAGTGATTTGATGAGTAAGGTTTCTCTGTTTATTCCGTGTGCGGTTGATGCAGTACTGGTATCAGTAGGGGAGTCGACTGTCCGGCTGTTGGCTCGACTGGGATTTGACCTACAATATCATGAAGAACAGACCTGCTGTGGACAGCCGGTCATTACTGCCGGGCATCTTGACCTGGCCCGGGATGCGGCCTGCCGCTTCATAAGTATTTTTGAAGAAGATGAAGTCGTGGTGAGCCCGTCGGGATCTTGTGTGAGTACCATTCGCCATGATTATCCACGTCTGTTTGAGGATGAGCCGGAGTGGCAGCGGCGAGCTGTTGAGCTGGGGCAGAGAGTCTATGAGCTGTCAGAGTTCTTAGTGGATGTGGCTCATATTGAAGATGTTAATGCCCACTTCAGCGGCAAATTGGCCTATCACAAGAGCTGCCACCTTCTCCGTGCTCTGGGGATAGATCACCAGCCCCAGACCCTGCTGAAAAACGTCCATGGCGCTGAATTGGTTCCCATGCAGGATGATCACGTCTGCTGCGGTTTTGGTGGACAGTTCTCCATTAAATACCCCTATATTTCGGAAGCTATCGTAGGTGATAAAGTCAAGAACTTCTTGGCCAGCGAAGCTGATCTGTTAGTCCTATCTGATCCAGGATGTCTTTTGAACATTCGTGGTTACCTGCATCGTAATCACCCCGGGCGGCAGGTCAAACATCTGGCGGAAGTTCTGGCGGAAAGCGTGTAGAAAGGAGGGGGTATAATGGATCTGCGACCAGAAAATTTCCAGAGCGTAGCCGAAATAGAAGTGGCTAAAGTTGCCCAACGCGACTTCGTTGTTATGGTAGCGGGAGTCTTCAATTACCTATGTGATACTGCCATGACAGCTTATGGAGATGGGTCTGCTCAGGATGAGGCCCGGGCAGCAGGAGCCCAGATTCGCACCAACAGCCTGAATAACCTGGCAGAACTGTTGCAAGAGTTTGAGACCAATGCTAACCGCAACGGCATACAGGTGTTATGGGCTGCTGATGCTGAGGAAGCCTGCCAACTGGTAAAAGGCCTGGTAGAGAAGCACCAGGTCAAAACCATCAGCAAGGGTAAATCAATGATCAGCGAAGAAATTGGGCTGAACCATTTCCTGGAGAAGGAAGCCGGGGTTAAGATCTATGAGGGAGATTTAGGCGAATTTATTGTCCAGCTGCGTGGTACCTTGCCCTTTCATATTGTAGGTCCGGCTATTAATATGACGGTTCAGGAAATTGCCGGTGTCCTGCAACAGCACATCGATATGCCCTATACTGAGGTGGCTACAGAAATCGTAAGCTATGTGCGCACTTACCTGCGGGATAAATTCGAAAGAGCTGACATGGGTATTACCGGTGTAAATCAGGCCATCGCTTCCACCGGCAGTCTGATGCTGGTAGAAAATGAGGGCAATATACGCTGGGTCACTTCGGCTCCCCGAGTTCATGTAGCCTTGATGAGTATAGAAAAGGTCTGCGCTAATTTTGCTGATGCTTTTCATTTACTGGGTCTCTTGACCAGAAACTGTACTGGTCAAGCCATTACCAGTTATGTATCGGTCTTAAACGGACCGCGCCGGGCGGAAGAGGTTGATGGCCCAGAAGCCATGTATGTAGTTATCATTGACAATGGCCGTAGTATCGCTTATCAAGATCCCCTCTTAAAAGATGCCCTGCGCTGCATTCGCTGCGGGCGCTGTGGTATCCAGTGTCCCATTTACCTGCGGATAGGTGCCAATCCTTATGGTTGGATCTATCCTGGCCCCATAGGCAATGTTATTGCGCCTGTGATCATGGATCTGGATCGAACTCGGGATCTCTACGAAGCTTGCACCCTTTGTGGGGGGTGCCAGTCGGTCTGTCCCTCCGGAATGTCTCATCTGGATATTATGACCCACTATCGTCAGATGAAAGTAAAAGGTGATGACAGATTTGGCGGAACCCGGATATGCATAAAGGAACGTAGCGGCTTTAAGATCCTAGCACGGGGGATGCAGAACCCAGGTCTTTATAAAGCGGGTGTTAAGATCGCTCGCCGCTTTTTGAATCAACGCAGCCAGGATGGGTATATAACACAAATGCCAGGCCCTATGTCAGGGTGGTTCAGATGTCGCGACTTTCCTGAAATGCCGGAAAAAACTTTCCGACAACGCTGGCAGGATGAACTACAAGAGGAAGCTAGGCAAACTGCTGATCGAGCAGTTGCTCATCCAGAAGCAGCAGCTCAGAATGAGGAGGGATGATAATGAGCAGTCGGGCAATGATTTTGGAACGTCTAAACTCCGCTACCTGGACTAAGCCGTCATCATCCAGGGAGGTTATAAGTACACCGGCCAGTATTGTTTCCGGAGATGTCGAAATGTTTGTTAGTAAGGCTACTGCTGCCGGAGCACAGGTGGAAGAAGTAGGCAGTCTAGATGAAGTGCAGAATAGACTTGTACAGATAGTGCAAGAGGAGCAGTTGCAGAAAATTGTTATTACCGATGAGGAAAACCTAAAAGAAATTGATTGGGAGCAGCTAAGTCAGCAAACGAAAAGCCAAGTACAGTCTATCGCCCAGTTACCAGGGGAAAATTACCGCAGCTATGTAGTGGAAGCCGGCCTGGGGGTGACGGGATGTAAATATGCTCTAGCTGAGACCGGCACGGTTGTTTTGGAACACAGTCATTCTAATGAACGGTTGGTATCTCATGCTCCCGATCACTATGTGTGTATTGTAAAGAGAGATCAGATATTAAAGGATAGATATGTCCTGGCTTCGCTTTTTGACAGTGGCCTGTCGTCAACCGCCTGGACATTGGTGACGGGAGTTAGTCGCACCGCTGATGTAGCCTTACAGGTCGTCTTAGGTATGCATGGGCCGCGGAAGGTCACTATATTCGTGGTTGGTTGACCAAAAACCTCCCAGGAGGTATCGTGTAAGAAAAAGCGCAAGTTTGGGGATGGCTATATTTAATGTCATCCTGAGAGAGGAACGACCGAAGGATCTTTCCCCCTGAGATCAGTAATAGATTCTTCGGCTACGCCTCGGAATGACCGATACTTTTTATCCTTCCTTCCTCAAACTTGCGCAGACGATAATTAGGAGAGGATCTATAATGAGCAGGTCGGTGGAGCGAGCCTTATCCATCCTGGCCCTTTTCAGCCGGGAGAAACAGGAATGGGGCATTACCGAGATCAGTCAGGAGGTGCAACTGCCGAAAAGCACCGTGCATGGACTGGTCAAGACCCTGGAAAAGGAAAATTTTTTGTATCTGGGGGAGAACGGTAAATACCGCCTAGGTGTCAAGGTTTTCGAACTAGGCATGGCTTATTCCGGCAATATAAAACTGACGACCGCAGCGGAACCAATGGTACGCCAACTGGTAGATCGCTACAAACAAACCGTACACGTGGCTATCTATGCCGGCCGCATGGCGATCCTGGTGGTCAGTACCCGCAGCGGAGGCAGCGGTGTCATGGCTCCCCGAGTAGGAGCCGGTATTCCTGCTTATTGCACTGGTGTGGGCAAAGTCCTGCTGGCCTGGCAAACACCGCAGGTAATAGAGGAGTATCTTCAGAACGAGCCACTGATGCCGATAACGAAGAACACCATCACTGACATTGAGCGCTTCAAACAGGAATTGAACAACATCCGTCAGCAGGGTTATGCCATTGATCGTGGCGAAGCCCTGCTGGAAACTGGCTGTGTGGCGGCGCCTATCTTTGGAGCGAACGGAGAAATAGTAGCTGCTATCAGTGTGTCGGGACCTAGAGAAGAGGTTGTAAATGAAAATACCCTGGCAGCCTGCCAGGCCGATGTGTTGCATGCTGCTCAGATGATATCGGCCGTTTTAGGTTACCGGGAGAAAAATCAATTAGGCTACTATTAGCTAGCTGGTATTACCATCATAGTACAGCGGGAAATGCACACCAACTTTTCTTCTTCATTATATATGCGGATATCCCAGATGATAGTGGCGCGTCCGATATGCACTGGAGTTCCGATCGCTTTGACGATGCCATCTCTTTGACTGCGTATATGATTGGCATTGATCTCCAGTCCCACTGCCTGTTGGGTCTTGGGATCAATAAACTGATAGCTGCCTGCTGAAGCCACCGTTTCAGCTATCACCACTGATACACCGCCATGCATGATCCCAAAGGGCTGATGAGTCTTGGGTGTGACCGGCATGGTGGCCACCACCCTTTCAGGGGTATACTCCACTATTTCAATCCCCAAGGTATTCATGACCGTGTTTTGAAGATTAAAAGGGCTCTTATCCGTCAATTCTTTTTCACCTCTCCAATCAAGAAT
>DBRE01000093.1:0-20076 GCA_002305535.1 Syntrophomonas sp. UBA1376 | reverse complement strand
GTATTAAGACACATAGTACACTTAATACACTAAATGACATTAAGGGGGTGATTACTATTATCAATATTGACCCCAAAAACCCTCAGCCTATTTTTGAACAGGTGAAAGAAGGGTTAAAGAATCTCATTATTCGTGGCGTATTAGAACCAGATGAAAAGATTCCCTCGGTGCGGGAGATGGCTCAAATATTGGCTATCAACCCTAATACCATCCAACGAGCTTATCGCGAGTTGGAGGCAGAGGGCTATGTATATCAGGTGACCGGTAAAGGTACCTTTGTGGCGGCAGTGGTTATCGGAAAGAACCCGGGGAAAATCGAAGCCTTACTAAACGAGGTTCTGAAGTTGTCCCGGGAACTGGTCTATTTGGGCATATCCAAAGAAGAAATCAAATCTCATCTGGATAAACTGTGATTTTTAAGGAAGGGGAGGTTGAATCGGTTTATGATCGAAGTTCAAGGTCTGTGCAAAACCTTTGATGGTTTTCCAGCATTAAATAACGTCAGTATCAATGTGCCTAAAGGATCGATATATGGGATAGTCGGGCCTAACGGTTCCGGCAAAACCACCTTGATCAAACACATGGTGGGCATACTGATTCCTGATCAGGGCACGATTAGAATTGAAGATGAGGAAGTCTACGATAATCCGGCTGTGAAAAAACGCGTTGCTTACATACCTGACGATATCTACTTTTTCCCGCAAGATAATCTCGATGATATGGTTAGTTTCTATCGCCGGGTCTATCCAGAGTTTAACATGGAGCGCTGGCAGAAGCTCTTGCCTGTCTTTTCCCTGGATAATAAAAGAGCGCTGCGGCGTTTCTCCCGGGGCATGAAAAAACACGCCGCTTTTATGCTGACGCTGAGCATGATGCCGGACGTCCTGGTGCTGGATGAACCTATGGATGGTCTGGATCCGGTAGCCCGCCGTAAAGTGTGGAGCCTGCTGTTTCAGGATGTAGCGGAACGTCAGACCACGGTGTTTGTTTCCTCGCACAACTTAAGAGAGTTGGAAGACGTTTGTGATCATGTGGGTATCTTGCATCGAGGTGAGGTTGTTCTGGAAAGGGGCCTGGATGAACTGCAGAACAACATTTTCAAGCTGCAGATGGGCTTTCACGGTGAGGCACCGGATTTTAGCAGCCTGAACGTTTTGGCTGATAACCGGGTAGGCAGTGTGGTACAGCTAGTGGTGCGCGGCGAAAGGGAACGGGTCTTGCAGCAAGCCGCGGCTCTGCAGCCTTTGATGCTGGATGTTCTGCCGCTGTCTTTGGAAGAAATCTTTATTTATGAGTTGGGAGGGTTAGATTATGAAATCAGCACGGCTATCATTTAGTAAAGCCCTCTTCTACAAGAATATGCAACGCTTCTGGCCGATCCTGGCAGCCTACCTAATTGGGATGGCGCTGTTTGGCTATGGTGTTGCCAGTTCTATCCCTGATTATCTGGTCTTGGAACCCCACTATTTTACTAATCTCATCTATCGGGCATCGGGAGTTTTGGTTATGCTGGTTGCTCTCTTCAGTATCTTAGCGGCGGCAGCGGTTTTTGCCTATATGCATAATTCCCGCTCTACAGCCATGATCAATGCTCTGCCCTTCAATAGGAAAACCGTGTTTTTCAGCAATTATCTGTCGGGCTTATTTATGATTATGATCCCATTATTGCTCTTGTTCCTCGGTTTGCTGGGCTTGGGGTTAGGTTATGGCATGTTGGAAATAGTACCTTTATTGGTGTGGTTGTTAATATTTGCTGTACTTACTCTTCTGCTATACTCATTGGCTGTCACCATGGGTTTAATGACTGGGAATATTATTGCCCATCTGGTTTTTTATGGCATAGCTAACTTTTTGCTGATAGGTCTGGAGGTTCTGGTTAAAGGCAATTTAGCCATGTTCTTGTACGGTTATAGCTATAGGGTTTTCAACTATGGGGGGTATATTTTTGAAGTAGCTACCCCTATCGCCTATGCCGGCAATCTATACAGTGCCAATAATATGCAATGGGGAGTGTGGGGCGCTTATCTGCTGGCGGCTTTAGTTTTGACCTGGCTGGCTTACCAGTTGTATCAGCGACGCAAAATGGAAAACGCCGGCGATGTTATAGCTATCCGGCAGTTGAACCCGGTGTTTAAGTATGGAGTCACCTTCTGCAGCAGTTTAGCTTTCGGTACTTTTTTGTTAGAGCTGTTCAATCTAGAAACAAATTTCGAGGTAGCGGTGATCCTATACTTGCTGGCAGGAATGATCGGATATTTTGTTGCTGAAATGCTGATGCAGAAGACCTTTCGGGTCTGGAAAAACTATCGGGGTTTCGTGGTTTATGCCCTAATCTTCGTTTTGGCCAGTGTATCAGTCTATAATGACTGGTATGGCTACGCTTCACGCCTGCCAGATGCTGACCGGGTAGAGGCAGTTGCCTTTTCCCACAATAGCATTAGTCATATCAATATGCAGCTTCTGAAAGCCGACCGTAGCCGGGTGTATTTGGATCAAATTATCAATATGCCTGATTCCATGGCGATTGCTTATGGAACGCCGCTGAACCTGGAAAGAGATTCTAACTCTGATGGCTACAATTATCCGATCATGGAGAATCTCAGCCCGGAAGAGATGAGAAGTCTGTGGGCGATAACCTCGGGTATCTACAAAAGCGATGCCAGTATAGAGGCTATTTACAGTCTGCATAGCTATATGGTTGATAATATGTCGGATATTCGTGATGAATACCGGCAACGCTATCAGGAACGATTGATTGATTCGGAGAATTTAAGACACTATTACATTTGTTTTGCCTATCGTCTGGACAGTGGTGACATCCAGTACTATAGTTTCCCAGTCATATTGCCCTTGTATCCGCAAGATGAGTCTGATCAGCAGATGCTGGATCAACTTATGGCTATCATCAGCAGTCCGGAAGAACGCAGCAAAAAGGCAGCGGTTCTGGATATCGAGGTCGAGGACATTCGCTACCTGGATGTTAACTTCCATGTAAAACACTATGCAGATTGGGAAAAGAAGCTACCTCAAGCGACTATCGAAGCCACTCGGCCTATGGCTGAATTAATAGAAAGACAACCGGTTGAAATACAACCCGGCGATCGAGCTGCCTTCTTAGAAGCTGTCCAGGCTGATTACCAGGAGATGTCCGATTACCAGATGTTCGAGTCCGAATACCTGACCTGCGCCAATGTTGATATGCAGGTGGAATACCCGCATCTGCCTTCCTATAATCGCTTTAGGGATCGGCACTATCCATTTTCCATCAGCGTATATAATCAAAACGTGTTTGACCTTCTGCAGGAGCGTCATTACCTGGATGCGGAAACGGTTGAATATATAAGAGAAGGAGCGAGGTAATAACTAAAGGGGTAGACAAGGGACGTTCAGAGTAGTCACGTAGCGGAAACTTAAGTTTCCGCTACACTGTTTTCCTATCGCCATGGCTCCTTCACAAGTAGTACCGATTACAGTTGCTACGGGAAAATGTCTTAGGTTGAGAGGAGCGGCAGGGACTGAGCAATCTATAGCACGGCGCAAATAAACGTAGATTGCGACGATAAAACAATTGCCAGAATAATAATCATATAAATCAGCGTTAATCTGCGTCTAAAATAATTGCTGTGAAAATACCATTATTGGCATTACTGCCAGTATACCGGCTTGTCGGTGATGGAACGAACTATTTGCGCCAGATCATTCATTTGTTGGGCCGAAGGGGGCTGGATTTCGTGCAGTTTATAATCCAGCCCCAACAGATCCCACTTATGGGCACCCAGAGCATGGTAGGGCAAAAGGTCAATTCTCTCCACGCTATCCAGAGTCTTAACAAAATAGGCCAGAGCGGTGACATCTTCAGGATCATCGCTTAGACCGGCGGCAATAACATAACGGATCCAGATCCGAGTCTGGTGATCGTTGATATAACGGAGATTTTCAATGTTCATCTGGTTACCCAGCCCGGTGATTGCTAGGCTTTTCTCCGAATCCATATGCTTTATGTCGGCCAGAAACAGATCAGTTACCGGCAATACTTCTTGCAGCCTGGTGGTGGTAACGTACAAAGAAGTATCCACTGCTGTGGATATCTGCTCAGCCTGACAGGCGGTGAACAGTTCTTTCACAAATTCAGCCTGCAGCAGCGGCTCGCCACCGGAAATTGTTACGCCGCCCCCCGAAGCCTGAAAATAGGGAATGCTGCGGCGAATGATTTTCATTAGATCATTAGCCGTATAGTCATGGGCGGCCTTGCTAGCAGCTGACCATGTATCTGGGTTGTGGCAGTATTGGCAACGCAGGGGACAGCCCTGGAGAAAAATAACCGTACGGATACCTGGGCCATCTACTGTGCTGAAGGTATCGATAGAATGGATCCTTCCCATACCAGCTACATCCTTTTGTAGAAAGTACGGGCAATGATTTCTTCCTGTTGTTCCCGGCTCAACTTGGTGAAATGTACGGCATAACCGGACACGCGAATGGTTAGATCCGGGTATTTTTCGGGGTGCTCCATAGCCTCGCGCAGAGTGTCCAGATTGAGAACATTTACATTTATATGGTGAGCGTCCTGGGCAAAGTATCCGTACAAGAAACCAACCAGGTTGTTAATGCGTTCCTGGTCATCGGTACCCAGAGCATTGGGGACAATAGAAAAGGTATAGGAAACTCCATCGCGAGCAAATCCATAGGGCAGTTTGGCCACTGAATTGGCGGCAGCGATAGCGCCATGCTCTTCCCGTCCATGCATGGGGTTGGCTCCGGGAGCCAGAGGTTCGCCGCGTTTACGCCCGTCAGGGGTAGTGCCGGTATGTTTGCCGTACATCACGTTGGAAGTAATGGTCAAAATAGACAGGGTGTGCAGGGAGTTTTTATAGCTAGGATAGCGGCGCAGTTTGCGCATAAAGGTCTTGACCACATCTACCGCTATCATATCCACTCGGTCATCATCATTGCCAAATTTGGGGAAGTCACCTTGGATCTCAAAATCGGTTATGAGGCCGCTCGCATCTCGTAGAGGTTTTACCTGAGCATAGCGGATGGCACTCAATGAATCAGCTACTACGGAGAGTCCCGCTATACCGAAGGCGATGAAGCGGGTCAGGTCTGTGTCGTGTAAGGCTAGTTCGATGCGTTCATAGGAATAGCGGTCATGCATGTAATGAATGATATTCATAGTATTGACATACAACCTGGCTAGCCAGTCCATTTGCTTGTCCAGGCGATGCATGACCTGGTCATAATCAAGGACCTCATCTGGGTATATGGGCATTTCCAGCCCTACTTGCTCACCGGACATTTCATCCCGACCCCCGTTGAGGGCATAAAGCAACAGTTTGGCAAGATTGCAGCGGGCTCCAAAATACTGGCTTTCTTTGCCCATGCGCATGGCGGATACACAGCAGGCAATGCCGTAATCGTCTCCGTAATAGGGACGCATGACATCATCATTTTCATACTGGATCGCACTGGTTTGGATGGAAAGATGGGCACAGTACTCCATAAAAGGACGGGGTAGTTGCTGGGACCATAGTACAGTTAGATTTGGCTCGGGAGAGGGCCCCAGAGTCTCCAGGGTGTGCAACATTCGGTAAGTAGTTTTGGTAACCTGAGGACGTCCATCCACCCCTAATCCGCCCAGGGCTTCGGTAACCCAGTTAGGATCTCCGGCAAATATGTCGCCGTAGCCAGGAGTGCGCAGATGACGAACCAGACGCAGTTTGATGACCAGCTGATCGATCAGTTCCTGGGCTTGGGCTTCGGTCAGAACTCCTTCTTGCAGGTCTCTTTGAATATATATGTCCAGGAAGGTAGAAACCCGGCCCAGGCTCATGGCGGCACCATTTTGTTCTTTAATTGCGGCCAGGAAACCAAAGTACAGCCATTGTACAGCCTGAGTAGCATCAGAAGCTGGCTGAGAGATGTCGAAGCCGTAACTTAGAGCCATCTCCCGCAGTTCTTTTAAGGCCTGGATCTGGTCGTAGAGTTCTTCCCGCAACCGGATAACACTATCGGTCATCTGGGGACTGGTCAAGCGGCGATCCAACTCTTTAGCCTCAATAAGCCGGTCGACTCCATAAAGAGCAATACGCCGGTAGTCACCGATGATTCGTCCCCGTCCATAGGAGTCGGGCAAGCCAGTGATGATGCCGGAGCTACGGGCTAAACGCATTTCCGGGGTATAGACGGTAAAGACTCCTTCATTATGAGTGCGCCGGTGTTTGGCAAAGAACTCTTCTACCTGAGGATTGATTTGATACCCATAAGCTTTACAGGCGTTGGCGGCATGACGCAGCCCTCCATAAACCTGAATGGCTCGTTTCAACGGCTGATCGGTCTGCAGTCCCACGATCACTTCCAAGTCGCGGTCAATATAGCCGGGCGGGTGACTGGTGATATTCAGTGGGATGTCCGGATCGACTTCATATACACCTTGGCGCTTTCGCTCTTCGGCCAGCAGGGAAGAGCATTTTTTCCATAAACGGGAGGTGCGCTCCGTGGGAGGCGACAAAAAAGAGGCATCTCCCTCATAAGGGTGATAGTTCTTCTGAATGAAATCACGTACATCTATTTCATGCATCCATTGACCGGGTCTAAAACTGCGCCAGAAATCCACTCCACATACGTCCTTTGCTTAGACTACCTTGTTAGTATTTACAGTCGGCTGAAAATAATTACTAGATATGTGCATCGGGCGAACAGTCACCTCCCATTTACGTAAAGCGGGAAACTGGCCTATAATTATGGGGATCAAGGAAATTTGGAGCTGAATAGAATGCTGGTACTGCAGGCGCAGAAGATTAATAAGGAATATGGTGGCCGTTCCATCCTGACCGATGTGAGTTTTGCTCTCCATAAAGGTGAACGAGTCGGTCTGGTGGGTGTGAACGGATCTGGCAAGAGCACATTATTGAAATGTATAACCGGAGAGGTTTCGCCTGATAGTGGGGAAATCTCTATTGCGGCCCAATGCCGTGTGGCCTGCCTGGAGCAAACTCCGCATTATCCGCCGGATTCCACCCCCTGGGAGACAGTTATGGGTGCTTATGGCAGTCTGCTGCAAATGCGAGAAGAAATGCGTGCACTGGAATTATTGATGGGGCAGGACGGTAAGGATTTAGACGGTGTCATGAAACGTTATGCTCAAGTGACCGAAAAATATGAGCGGGCCAATGGATTTGCCTGTGAAACTACTGCTAGGCGGATCCTTACCGGGCTGGGCTTTGGGGAAAGTGAATACCATCGAGATATAATCGGATTCAGCGGCGGACAAAAGACCCGTGTAGCTCTAGCCCGGCTTCTGGCGGAGGAACCGGATATTTTGCTGTTGGATGAGCCTACCAATCACCTGGACTTGGCTTCCCTGGAATGGCTGGAAGAGTTCTTGCGCGGCTATCCGGGTAGTATCCTGGTGGTTTCCCATGACCGGCGTTTTCTGGATAGGGTGGTTAGCCGCATTCTTGATCTGCATAGAGGGGAACTGCACTCATATCTGGGCAATTATACTGATTTTATGGCGCAAAAACAGGTGCGCCTGGCAGCGATGGAAAAAGCTTACCTAAAGCAGCAGGAAGAAATCAAGGCGACCGAGGAATTTATTCGCCGCTACAAGGCGGGGATCAAAGCACGTCAGGCTCGGGGCAGACAAAGCCAGCTGCAGCGGCTAAAAAGGCTGGAGCATCCAGGCCAGAATGCGGTCATAGGTAACTGGGATATGCAGGTCAAGGTGGAAAGCGGACAGGATGTTCTGACTATCAGCGGCCTGTCCAAGAAGTACCCCGCTCATCCTCTGTTTTCCGAGGTGAATCTTCTCTTGCGCAAGGGCGAGCGGGTGGCTTTGATAGGGCCCAATGGCTGTGGCAAAAGCACTCTGCTGAAAATAATCGTTGGTGAGGAAGAAGCAGATGCAGGTCAGTGCCGCTTGGGCAGTAAAGTATACTTGGGCTATTTTGCCCAGGAACATGAAGGGTTAAATCCTGAACTGAGTGTTCTGGATGATTTAGTCTATCACGGTGACTGTACAATAGAAGAAGCCCGCACTATGCTGGGGCGTATGTTATTTAGCGGAGACGATGTTTTCAAGAAGATCAAGGATCTGAGCGGTGGGGAACGAGCCCGCCTGGCTTTATTGAAACTGTTGCTGACCGATGCCAATTTTCTGGTGCTGGACGAGCCTACTAACCATATGGACATGGAAAGCCGCCTGGTAGTAGAAGATATGCTCAGCCAATTCGAAGGTACCCTGCTAATAGTCTCCCATGACCGCAGTTTGATTGACAGTTTGGCCAGTAGAGTGCTGGTATTTGAAGATCAAGCCCTGGTCAGCTATACTGGCAATTACACTGACTATCGAGCTCGCCGGGCCCAGCAGCAGGAGGAGGTCAATAGGGTTGAGAATGCTGGTGAGCCAACCACTGATCAGCAACGGCATCGTCATCGTATCAAGGATCTGCAACGTAACCTGAATCGGCTCAACCGGGCCAAGGAGCAAGCCGAGGAAATGCTGAAAGGGTTAGAGAAGCGCATTGATGAAGTGGAAAGAGATCTGGCCGATCCGGAGCTTTTCGCGGATGTTGAAGCCGCTACCCGCCTGGGAAAAGAGTACCAGGAACTAATGGAAAACTATGAGCAGGCTTTTGAACACTGGGAGCAGATCAACCAACAGTGGGAAGAGGCCAACCAAGCCAGCGAGTAACGAGCCTTCGAGAAAATCGAAAACGTATCATTATCAGGCCTGGCCGAAAAACCTTGACTGGAACCAGGGGGAAAGATCCTTCGGTCGTTCCTCCCTCAGGATGACATGCGCAAGTGGAAGAATCGTCCCCGAACTTGCGTAGGTATCATAGACTACCAGGGGAGGGATACTCTTGGTGGAGATGATACCGGTGGGGGTGTGGATCATAATGATAATGGGGCTGATGGTGGCTCTGCACATGGTCAAAGTGAAGTTGCGCCGGTGGGCCAACGAAGACCTGAACAGAGATGATAAAGATTTTTTCACCAAGGAAAATCCCGCTGGTTACCGATAGTAGGATTTCATAATTTATAAATCCTCGATAATTGTCACTCTGAGGGCTAGCGAAGAGTCTGATAAATGGGGTAGATCCGTCGCTATTGCTCAGGACGATATTTAATAAGTTACAATCGTAATCCAGAAAAGGTAATTGTGCAAAACTCTCATAGATGTGAGCCGCTATGGAGAAAGGGGAATAATTTGGACAGGGTCATATTGACAGGAATAGGTTCGGGAGCAGAAAAACAGGAATACGATCCTGATCTTGAGGAGATGAAAGGCCTAATCGAAGCAGCTGGGCTGGATCTGGTAATGGTCATGCTTCAGCCGCGTTACCGACCGGATCGGGCTACCTGTATAGGTAAAGGAAAGCTGACTGAGCTTAAGCATCTTGTGGACGAGCTGGAAGCAGATCAGGTGATATTCAACCTCGATTTGAGCCCTCTGCAGATCCGTAACCTGGAACAAGCTCTGGAAATACCTGTGGTAGACCGTACCATGCTGATTTTGGAGATATTTAAACAGCGGGCTCATTCCCATGAGGGAAAACTGCAGGTAGAACTGGCTTCCCTACAATATCAACTGCCTCGACTGACCGGACGGGGGCGGGCTATGAGTCGTCTGGGGGGAGGCAGCAAGTTAAGAGGGGCCGGGGAACAGCAATTGGAGCTGGATCGGCGCTATATTCGTAAGCGAATTCAAGACATCAAAAGCCAGTTGGCAAAAGTAGAGAAAACCAGACAGCTGCACAGTCAGCGCCGCCAACGGCAGGGTTTGAAAACAGCCTCTCTGGTGGGCTATACCAATGCGGGGAAGTCCTCACTGTTTAATACTATATGCAGTATGGCTCATAGTAGCGGTCAGGCCCAGGTAGCCGCCGACCAACGATTGTTTCAGACCCTGGACACTACCACCCGCAAAGTGAGACTGCCTTCGGGACGTGAGGTGTTGCTTAGCGATACAGTAGGATTTATCAACCAACTGCCCCATCATCTGGTGGCCGCCTTTCGTTCTACTCTGAAAGAGACCGTGGAAGCAGATCTTCTGTTGCATGTGGTAGATCGGGCTGATCCTTTATATTTAGATAAGATGACCGTAGTGGAAGAAGTTCTGGAGGATCTAAAGGTAGGGCCTAAACCGATTCTGGTAGTGTTCAATAAGAGCGACCTTTTGGATCCGGACATGGTTTTGGACGGTGACGGGATAAATGTATCTGCTCATACCGGATTCGGTGTAGAAAAATTGTTAGAAACGATCGATAAATTACTGTAAAATGTCCGTTGAATTGCCTGGACAGTCCTGGCGGCAAGATGTAAAATGAGTTGGATTTTTATGTATTGAGGAGATTGATGGCATGGCAAGGCCCAATTATAAATTGCGCCGATTGGCAGTTTTGTTCCTGGTTTTTGCCGGGTTTTTTTTAGTTGGCAATCTGTTGGCGGGTTTCTTCACCCAGTCATCGGTAGTGAAAAAGGTGGAGAAGGGCAAGCCGGTAAATATTCTCGTGATGGGCATTGATGCCCGTAATGCAGAGCAGAACTCGCGCAGCGATACTATGATCGTAGCTAGCATTGACCGTAAAACCAAGCAGGTGGTGATGGTCTGGATACCACGGGACACCAGGGTACAAGTTTCCGCCAATCGTTACGATAAAATCAACAGTGTCAACGTTCTCAAAGGGCCGGAAGAAGCCTGTAAGGTAGCTGGAAAGCTGTTGGACACCCGTATTGACTATTATGTGATAACCAATTTTGGTGGGTTTGAGAAGATAATTGACATTCTGGGCGGGGTCAACATAGATGTTGAAACAGCCATGACCCATTACGATCCCAATCCTAAATTGAGTATCAATCTGTCATCCGGCCCGCAGCGCCTCAATGGAGCTCAAGCACTCAGTTATGTTAGATACCGGGGCGGGCCAACGGCTGATATTGGTCGCACTGTACGTCAGCAAAAATTTGTGAGTGCACTGGCTCAGGAGATGTTTAGACCTTCCATCATCACCAAGCTGCCGGAACTAGTTCCGGAACTAAGTAAACATATACATACCAATATCCCGGCCTCCGATATGCTGTTCATGATGCAGGTAGCTCGGGAATTTGATGTATCGGGCATAGTTACTCAGACTCTGCCGGGTTATCCCTTCACAGACCCGAAGACTGGGGCTAGTTATTGGGAAGCAGATGCTGATATAGCCAAAGGCATCCTGGATGATTTGTTTGCTGGGAAAACCTATGATGTAGCTCAGGATCCGCCCCACTGGGTACAGCCGGCCAAAGAACCGGTCACCAACGAGATGTTAGAAGAGGAAGTACCGCCTGAGGTGACCGAAGACCCTTCGGAGGTGGTCGATACCGAGGCAGGTACGGGCCCGGAAGGATATGTTACTGAGCCAGGAGATCAATCCGAAGAGGAGGAAGAGGGAGTAACTGAGGGCGATGCAGATGCGGAAACACCTGAGACAGAAACGCCTCCGGCAGAATCAGGATNNGTTCTTTCTGTCATTTTGCAGGGCAAGTAATTAAACTTGGATCTGGATAGGAAAATGACAGAAAGAACCGTCCCCTCTTGCATCCTTGCATACCCTCCCCATGGTCTGGGCTAGTAGGGGTCGGTCTCCGTGCCGACCCGAACAGGCTTATCAGCCCTGATCATTGTGGTAGCAAGCCAAGACCTCCCCGAAATAGAGCATATGGTAGTCATCATCAGCGTAATAGTTGGTGCGGATCTCTTCATCCAGATCGTCAGGATTCATGGCTTGTTTATACAAGGTGCGGCACTCTATTGTCAGACCGCAGTTGTCTATGACTGGTCCATCAACTGTTTGAGCTTCCTGGATCGGGATATGCAGATCCTTGAATTTGTCTATATCCCGTCCGGATAGCTGGCCCACCTGAGCCAGCAGTTCCCTATATTGGTCGGAACTGGGAAAGCTGACCGTAAAGGTATCAGAAGCTTCCATTAGACCATAAGTATGACGGGAAAATCTTACCATCACCATTAGAATGGGCTTTCTCCATATGAACCCCATCATTCCCCAGCCGATAGTCATGGTATTGGCTGTACCATTGGCGCGAACGGAAAGAAAGGCTCCCCGGGGAAGCTGGGTCAATAGCTCCGTAGCATTCTCGAAAAAATCCCTTCGTATACTCATTGCACTGTCCTCCCAGTATTTTCTCTTGTAAGTATAGCTTTTTGCGGCCGAAACGTTAATCATTTGTCTATCCAGACCGGGTCGCTGACAGTCTGGTTAAGAGTAATTTGGGTAATTGTTCGGGAACCGATACGTTTTATGAAGAGATCACCGGCTTGTTCCGGCAGCGAATAGAAGAGACGGGGAATCGCCAGAGTCAAGACATAAAACTGACGGTCGGGAGAAAAACAGCCGGGGGAGATCGCACCGCTTTTGGCCTGCAGATAGTCTAATTCCTCTCCCGGTGATGCTGGTGCATGAAGATGCAACCGCTGATAGAACCAGGGGAAAAATTCGCCATAATAATCCCTTGCCATGAGCAATAAAAGTTCCCCGTTATCAGACCAGACGGCTTTATGATCATGGCAGCCCAATTCGGTCAATTCACCCGTAATCAAGTTATAATAATAGGTCAAAGTTGTACGGTTGGGCGGAGGTTGGCTGAATACTACTAATTGATGGCCGGCCGCGTCCACATGAAAACCTACTATATCTTCACCGGGCAGTGACAATACTTCCTGATCTCGCCCGGTTTCACTATGGACTTTGCGCAGATGATATTTACCTTGGCGATATAGGATGGTATGGCTGTCAGCCAGCCATTGTCCCATAGTACACTCCAGCTTAAAACGAGGTTGAGCATTAGTGGAACTGATTATCAGAGTGCCATCAACTATTAGTTTATGGTTATCCGGTGACCAACTCAGATACTGGGCCTGATCTGCCAGTGGAAATGAGCGGAGGGTATTACTGAGGCGGTCATAAATTTTGAGTTCGGAACGATCATATTCTAAAACAGCCGCTTTGCGATGATCCGATGAGGCAAAAAGCCGGGCGGGAGGGTCGATGTTTGCATCGATCAGGGTGGTGACCCTGAAATTCTGGAGATCCAGCAGTTGCAGTTTGGACTGCTGGTGTTTTTGCTCCAGGTACATAATGGAACCGTTTCCATCTGAACGGTGTCTGGGCAGCACCACCATATCATCGGGCCAAAGGGTGCCGGATGGAAACCAGGGGTTAGCCCGGTAGAGATCTTCCGGTGGAATGGCATATTGATGGGCAATACTTGCCAGCGTATCTCCTTTAATGGACAGATGAAAGGTCAGGGGAGGCGGTATCACCAGCAGCTGACCCGGCTCAATAGCATAATCTGGCCCGATCAACTGGTTACTCTTGATGATATCCTCGCGTTTCTTATTAAAGAGCTGGGCTATTTGAGCCACACTGTCCTGATGGCCAGCCCGGTAGAAATAACGGTGATTCGGAAAAGGGCTACTGCTGCCTAGAGCCAGATAGGTTTTACAGCCTACTATGCCATCGGCGGTAAGGCCAGCATCAGTTTGAAAACTAAGCAGGGCCTTTTCGGTACGCTGATCAAAGAAGCCATCTGGTGTCTTGTTATAGTAGTGAAGTTGGTAGAGGAGATATTGCAACAAGTATGTATCCAGCCCATGGCGACCTTTGCGCAGATTACGGCCTCCCAGTGGGCACCAGCATATTAGTTTGTCGTAATCCTCAGGCCCGGCTATTCCATCAACTTTTAACTCCCCGGGAAAGTAACTCTGAAAATAAGATAGAGCTTGTTCGGTGGCCAAGTCGAAGCGCCCATTAGCAGGCCGATTCATACGGGTACATCGACAAGAGGCCAGACGGTTTTGCAAAACGGTCACATCTGGGCCGCGGGTACCGTTTCCCGCCAACCTGGCTGAAAAAATCGGCTCATTATGGGCATAGTTGCCTATCCGATGGCCGAGACGGTAATAGGTCTCCTGGGTCACCACTCCATCAGATCGCAGCCCGAAATAGCGCTGGAACTGTTTGACGGCCTGTCGGGTAGATTGACCAAATACTCCGTCCACTGGTACTGGTTTGTTGACCATCCCAGGAGGGGCTAGGTTTAATAGGCACTGTAACACTCTGACGTCATTACCCTCCATAAGAGGAAACTTCAGTCTCAGGATGCGACCGCCAAAATAATAATACGGAGGCTTTTTGAAGGAGCGCACCTGATCAATCCTTTACAATGTACTCCTATGCAATTGTATGAGAAGTGGTGGGAAAAGGTGTACAGAATTGTCTTTTAGGATACACAAATTGTCATCTTGAGGTAGGAACTACCAGAGGATCTTGCCCTCAAGCCCCAGTAAAGACTCTTCGGCTGCGCCTCAGAGTGACAGGACAAACTTTCAGATGGGATCCGCCATTCTGCCTGCGCCCCAAAGGAGCATTACACAACCCGACATCTAAAATGTCATCCTGAGGGAGTGACGACCGAAGGATCTTCCCTCTATTAGCAGTAAAGATTCTTCGACTTCGTCTCAGAATGACACCTTTTCCACATCTTGCTCCTCTTGCATTTTAACCTGCCACTTCTACCGAAAGATTCCTTTTTCATGTCATCCTGAGGTAGGAACTACCGAAGGATCTTTTCCTCTGTTACCAGTAAAGATTCTTCGATCTCATCTCAGAATGACAACTAGTCCTATTTAGCGTATTGTAGGCAACGGCCGATGACACAAGAAAGCTGTCATTGCGAGCGCGTAGCGCGTGGCAATCTCTAACGTGCATTATTTTCATGCTCTAAAACTCCATTTTTCAGCAATCTCGGATCTTCCGACTAGCCATAAACTGCTGGAAGGCATGGTTGAAGGATGCAAAACCCAGATCCGTGACTTGGCTGATCGGTACCAGGGCTGCATCGGCGGCATCATCTCCTGCTACCGGATGACCGGGATGAAGTTGGACATAATAAACCAAACTTATGAGGTCGCCATAAAGGGCGGAATCAGCATGGTAGGCTCCTAGGAGTTGCTGGATACTCCCGGTCATGCCACTTTCCTCCAGTAATTCGCGCAGGCAGGCATTTTCGGGACTCTCACCTTTTTCAATGAATCCCGAAGGCAGAGTCCATAATCCCTGGCGAGGTGGCATACCTCTTTTGATCAGCAATACTTGCTCATCCAGCAAACCGAGAGCGACCACAGTGGGCAGGGGATTTTCGTAGTGAATAAAATGGCAGTGCGGACAAAAACTGCGGTGGCGGGATTCCACCCAACCGACTTCCAGGGGGTGACTGCAGAGCGGACAGTACTGGTATTTACTCATAATTGATCAAACCTTCCTGATAGGGGGACAGATAACAGTTATGGGGCATATGTAAGAATTATTTATCCCCTCATAGTTAAATTTAATACTAAAAACCGTCCCTAATTCTAGCAAAATAGGCTACAATGAATTTGTAATAAAAATCACAAACACGGACGTAGCTCAGACTTAGTAAGGGATGTATCAGTAATGGGAAAAGCCCGCCATTGTGCAAAGAATAACGACCAACTCGATTCCCATTTCGCCCTTCATCTGTTATTATGAAAAAATGTTATCTATAAAATAACATTTATAATACCGAAATCTACATTGCTTAAATATCTAGTTTTGGTTAAGGGAGGTCTGTTGAGATGCTATCACACTCCGCTACCATCGGTATTTTCCTGCTTTTGACGGTATGTTTTCCGGTAGGAGCGATGGTGGCCGCCTGGATGTTGCGAGCCAAACCCAAAGTTGACCCGGACGACAAAAAGCTGGTTCCTTATGAATGTGGTGTTGATACCATCGGGCCAACTTGGATACGTTTCAAACCCAACTACTTTCTATATGCGCTGATATTTTTAGCCTTTGATATAGAAGTGGTGTTCTTATTGCCCTGGGCGGTAAAATTTCAGATGCTGGGGCTATTTGCTTTTGTAGAAATGCTGATCTTTATTACCATTCTCGTAATTGCCTTGTGGTACGCATGGAAGGAGGGGGCTTTGGAATGGCACTAGTAAAGGATAATGCCATGGGAGATACCGAGGTCCTGCAGAAAAACAATATTCTGGTTACCACGCTGGAAAAAGCCTGGGACTGGGGCAGATCCTGGTCGTTTTGGCCGCTCAACTACGGGTGCAACTGCTGTCCCATGGAAATGCTGGCGGCCAGTGCGGCTCGTTTTGATATCGCTCGCTATGGCTATGAAGTTTTCCGGGCTTCTCCCCGACAGGCTGACCTCATCATTGTAGCCGGACCGGTTACTCTAAAAATGAAGCCTGTTTTGGAACGGGTGTGGGCACAGATGCCGGAACCCAAATGGGTTTTAGCTATGGGTAACTGTGCTACCAGTGGAGGGCCCTTTAAGGATGGGTATAGTATACTGCCCGGTTGCGATACGGTACTACCAGTCGATGTATATGTTCCGGGCTGCCCGCCTAGACCGGAAGCACTGTTCCATGGATTGTTGGAATTGAAGAAAAAAGTTGCTTCTGGCCAATACACCCACAGGAGATGAGTGGTATGAATACAATGCAAACTGTTATGGAAGATATCCAGAAGACCTGGGGCGATCAGGTTGAGGTTTTGGAAGACAAGTATTTTGACATGATCAAAGTACCTGCCCCGATACTGCCGGAACTGTTCCAAAAGTTGAACCGGGAACATGGTTTTAATTATTTGGCCAATCTGACCGCAGTGGATTATAAGGATCGATTTGAATTGGTTTATCATATTTATTCCATGCCTGATAATCGCAAACTAGCGGTTAAGGCTGATCTGGATCACGACAATCCGGCAGCACCCTCAGCGATTACTATTTGGCCTACAGCTGATTGGCAGGAACGAGAGCTGTTTGACTTGATGGGCATTCGTTTTGAAGGGCATCCTAATTTGAAACGAATTTTGCTCCCTGATGAATTCGAAGGACATCCCCTGCGCAAGGACTTTTAAATAAAGGGGTGAAAGTATGCTGCAGACTGAACAACTAACTATCAACATAGGGCCTCAGCATCCCAGTGCTCATGGGGGACTTCATGTTGAAGCAGTATTAGATGGTGAAATGGTAACCGATGCTATAGTACATTTGGGCTATGTGCACCGCTCGGTGGAAAAGATTGCTGAAAACAGGACCTATGCTCAGTATGTGCCTTATACCGCCCGGCTGGATTATCTGGCTACTCATCTTTCGGTGATGGGATATGTACAGGCCGTGGAGAAACTGGCTGATATAGAGGTTCCTGAGCGGGCAGAATATATCCGGGTGATCATGGGTGAACTGTCACGCATTGCTTCCCATCAGCTTTGTATAGGCAGTATGGCCATAGACATAGGTGCCACTACCGGGTTGCTTTACTGCATGCGAGACCGCGAAAGAATCATGGATATGTTTGAAATGACCAGCGGTCAACGTCTATTGTCTTCCTATATGTGTATCGGCGGTATTGCTGAAGAACTGCCGGAAGAGTTTTTCCCGGCGGTGCACAGTTTCCTACAGGATCTACCGTCTATGATCAAAGAGTATGAGGGTCTTTTGTTTGGCAATGAAATTTTACAGGCCCGCCTCAAGGGCATTGGTAAATTATCTGCCCAGGATGCTTTATCTTATGGTGTGACCGGCCCCAATCTCAGAGCCTGCGGGGTCAATTACGATATTCGCAAGATCGAACCCTATGGTATTTATGACCGTTTTGATTTTAAGGTGCCGGTGGGCAGCAATGGGGATGCCTGGGATCGTTTGATGGTACGTAAAGAGGAAATCGTCCAGAGCGGAAGCATCATTCAACAAGCTCTGGAACAAATGCCAGAAGGTGCAGTGCGCTCCAAAGTGCCCCGGGTTCTCAAACCCGAGAAGGGCCGCGAGGTTTACCATCGCATAGAAGGTGCCAAAGGAGACTTAGGTTATTACATTGTCAGTGATGGTGGGGAAAAGCCCTATCGTCTGCATGTACGAGCACCTTCTTTTATTAATCTCATGGTTTTACCCCTGATTTCCATAGGGGGGTTACTGCAGGATATTATTGTTAACATCGCCACCTTGGACCCGGTTCTGGGCGAAGCAGACCGCTAGGCCAGGTTTAAGGGAGTAGGAGAGGTTATGATGCAAAAGATTGAGACAATATTTGTGGATCTAGCCGATTGGTTTATCGTGCTGCTACAAGGCTGGGGAATACCGTTAGCCTGGGCGGATGCCATTTTATTGTTGGTTCAGTTTCTCGGTGTAGTGGCCATTGTCCTCTTTAATATTACGATACTGGTTTGGCTGGAGAGAAAAGTATCCGGTTTTATTCAGGAAAGACCTGGCCCGAACCGTTTGGGACCTTTTGGAATTCTCCAAACGATAGCTGATGCCCTTAAACTGCTGACCAAAGAAGACATTATTCCTAGCAAAACTGACCGCTGGATTTTCCGTACAGCTCCGATATTGTTCATGACCGTATCAGTAATGCTGTATATCGTACTCCCCCTTGGTAAGGACATGCAGGTGGTGGATCTGAATGTAGGATTATTTTTCTTCATTTCGCTGGGTTCCTTGTCTACCATTGCTGTGCTGATGGGGGGATGGAGTTCCAATAACAAGTGGTCGTTGATAGGAGCTATGCGCTCAGTAGCTCAGATGATAAGCTATGAAATCCCCTTAGCCCTGTCTTTGATGGGCGTAGTGATGATCGCCGGGTCACTGAGACTGTCCGATATTGTGGCGGCCCAGGGTAATGTCTGGTTTATCATTTTACAACCTATAGCTTTCCTGACCTATTTTATTGCGGCCACCGCTGAATTAAATAGGGGGCCTTTTGACATGCCTGAGGCCGAACAGGAATTGACCGCCGGTGCCTATACCGAATATTCAGGAATGCGCTATGCTCTGTTTTTCCTGGCTGAATATACGAACCTGGTAGCGGTTTCCGCCTTAGCATCCACCGTATTTTTAGGTGGCTGGCAGGGGCCGGGGCTGCCTTCCTGGCTGTGGATCATCATCAAAACCTGGTTGGTCATGTTTGTATTCATGTGGATAAAATGGACTTTACCCCGTATCAGAATGGATCATTTGATGGCATTTAGTTGGAAAGTACTGATTCCGGTCAGCTTGTTTAATATCGTTGCCACCGGTTTTGGTCTGTACATTTTCAAAGGATTAGGAGGGTGATAAGGCATGTACGGAACAGGTGTATTAAAAGGTATGGCCATTACCCTCAAACATTTCTTTTCGCGCAAGCGAACCATTCAATATCCGGAACAGATGCCGGAGCTGTACGAACGCTATCGCGGTCATCTGTATCTAGAGTTTGAGAAATGTATTGTCTGTGGAATATGCTCCAAGACCTGCCCAAATGGGGTTTTGAGCCTGGAAGATGCCAGAGACGAGAATACCAAGAAGAAGAAACTCCTTTCTTATACTATCGATCATCAGTATTGCATGTTTTGTAACCTGTGTGTGGAGGGTTGCCCTGCTCATTGTCTGCATTTTGACCATGATTTTGAGCGATCCCAGTATAATCGGGATGATATCAAGGAAGTATATCACCGCCCGCCGGAAATGGATCAGGTAGCGCCGGGAACCAGTACTCCTGGTACGGGGGACGCCAATGAACCAGATCCGGGCCTGACTGAAGAGGCTCTGAAAAAGCAGAAGAAAATGGATGCTTTGATGACGGCTCTGGATAAAAATCCAGTCAAACTGTTGAGCCGCTATGTAGAAGGGGAGGAAGATGCCCAGATACTGGCGGACATTCTTCAAGCTGATCGCGGTAAGGCTGAGAAATTGGTGGAACTAATGGCTGATGATCAGGACAAGGCTCGCAAGGTAGCGGTAGCCTTTGTGAATAAAGAAAAGAAACAGCGGCAGAGTCAGACGGAAGGGGGCGAAAAGCATGAACATGAATGATCTTGTATTTATGATTCTGGGGCTCATAACCTTATTGGGGGCATTGGGCGTGGTCGCTTTTAAGAATATCGTTCATGCTGCCCTGGCCTTAGTGGTGTCCTTTCTGGGCGTGGCCGGTCTATATTTTCAACTGCAGGCTGAGTTTTTAGGTTTGGTACAGGTAATGGTCTATGCGGGAGCTATTTC
>DBRE01000016.1:3182-24677 GCA_002305535.1 Syntrophomonas sp. UBA1376 | reverse complement strand
AAAAAGATCAGACCTTGCTACCAAGGTCTGATCTTTGGGGGGAGGAGCATTGAGAAAAGAGGTTATCCAAGGGGAGCATAAAGACGTTCATATTCAAAGCGTAATTGATCCCGGTATTCGGGAGCAGCAATATTTATTAGAGCTTTGGCTCTTTCGCGATTGGTCTTCCATTTCAAATGGGCCACTCCATATTCGGTCACAATATAGTCCACATCATAACGGCCGGTAGTGACCGCCTGTCCAGGGGCTAAGGTGTTTACAATACGGGATACCGTTCCTTTGGCGGCTGTCGAAGGAAGAGCGATTATAGCGCGCCCACCCTTGGAGTAGGCAGTACCTCTTACAAAATCTACTTGTCCCCCTACGCCACTGAACTGAATCCCAGATAGAGTGTCGGCGGCCACCTGGCCTAATAAATCAACGGATAAGGCAGAATTGATAGCCACCATGTTATCGTTTTGGGCCACATTGGTTGGAAGATTGGTTATGTCTACTGGCAATCCCTCGATCATAGGATTATTGTCGAGCCATTTGTAGAAAGCGCCTGTCCCCATAGCGAAGGTAATGACTATCTTATTGGGATAATAGTTCTTGCGAGAACAATTGATCACACCACTCTGTACTAAATTCATCACTCCATCAGAGATCATTTCCGAATGTATTCCCAAATCCTTTTTTTCCGTCAAAAAGGATAAAATTGCGTCCGGCACAGCCCCAATGCCCAATTGCAAGCAATCACCGTCTTGGATCAGGTCTGCAATATTCTGCCCGATGGTTCTTTCCACCTCGCCAATAACCGGGGGTTCTAATTCAATCAGTGGTCTATCCACCTCAACAAAGTAGTCAAACTCTTGCACCGGAAGCATAGAATTTGGTCCCGTTCGAGGCATATTGGGATTGACCTCAGCTATAACTGTCTTGGCGCTCTTAACAGCCTGGTAGGTGTAATCAACCGATATACCCAGGCTGACCATGCCTTTTTCATCAGGCGGAGATACTGTAACCATGGCAACATCAATGGGAAATACGCCGCTTCTGAATAGAAAAGGTAACTCATGTAGATAAATCGATGTGTAATCGGCTCTTCCCTCTTTAATAGCCTGACGGCTAGGTTTCCCAGCAAAAAGAGCATTGTGTCTAAAACTCTTTTCGTACTCTGGTAAGCAATATAATCCCTTGCCCATAGGTACTTCATGGGCTATCTCAACATTAGTCAATTCAGAGGCCCGGTCGATCAGTGCATCTACTATCGACTGGGGCTCCCCGCAGGCATGTCCCAATACTACTCGATCTCCTGATTTTACCGCCTTAACCGCTTCTTCAGCTGTAGTTGTTCTACTTCTATAATAGTCCTGCCAATTCATAATCCGAGCTCCCCTCCTGTGATGTATAATATTTTGATTACTTTATCTTGGCCCAAGCCATATCGCTCCCAGACTAACTATTTGCCGTTTGCTATTGTTATTGCAAGTTTTGTACCAACCGCAACGATGATCATACAGTTCAACAAAATGACTACCCCCAAACAAGGATAATCAGGAGACTAGGAGATGGTATCACTTCCACCGATCAAAGGGCCCCCTTACTCTTTTCCCCATAGAACTAATTAATTGACCCATTTTTGAATCATGGCTTCAAGGTATCCTGGCCTTTTATTTGTCTGTAATTTTTACACTTTAGAATAGCAAAGCCTCTACATTACAAAATGTTATATGCTATAATTTGAATAACAATTTTTCCATAATATATATAATCTGTTTGAATTTTCGCGCGATTTGAAAAGGGGGTGGGTTTTGAGCGCGGTTTTGGAATCCTTGAGGAGATTCAAAAATATAGAGGAATTGGGAGATCTCATTCCTTGATTTGGGGGTATTGTGAAAATGTCGGCTAATTTTGCTTATCTAAACACTCGTGATTTTGAGTTTATTGCTCAAGAATGGCTTCCTACCGAGCAAGTTTTTGCTTACAAAGAGTTTGTAGATTATTATTCCAAGGATGATGTGAAATCTATTCTCGAACCCTTCCGGAAGATGGCCAAAGAGGTTATCGAACCCACCAATGAAGATGGTAATTCCAACCCCTGTACTTTTGCCAATGGCAAAGTTACCACCCCGCCTAGTTTTGGACCTCTTTTCCATCAAATGCAACAGGATGGCTGGGGAACTGCTAACATCGGTTACGGTGAAGATGCCATGACCATGCCTAATTTCCTTTTTGCTATGACTCAGGAAATGACCGCCGCGGCTAACCCGGCTTTCATGCCTTACATAGGTTTGACGACCGGTGCTGCTGAACTGATCGAAGCCTTTGCTTCCGAAGAACTGAAAGAAATGTTCTTGCCGAAAATGATGGATGGAACCTGGGCAGGAACCATGTGTCTGACTGAAGCTACTGCCGGATCAGACGTTGGAGACATCCTTTCCAAGGCATATCCTACTGATGATCCCCGCATATATAAAATCAAAGGTAACAAAATATTCATCACCGGCGGAGATAATGATTTCACTGAAAACATCATCCATCTTTATCTGGCCAGAGTCGAAGGCGCCAGGGAAGGAACCGCAGGTATATCCTTGTTCATCGTTCCGAAATACTGGGTCAATGAGGACGGCAGCCTGAGTGACAATGATGTCCAGACTACCGGTATCGAACATAAAATGGGACAATTTGGTTCCGCAACCGCTTCTCTGGCTATGGGTGAAAACAATAACTGCCGCGGTTGGCTGATCGGTGATCCTCCTGATGAGACCGGCAAAGCCAAAGGTATGGCCCAGATGTTCCAGTGCATGAACTTTGCTCGTTTGGGCACCGGACTCTTAGGACTGGCCGTATCCGCTAATGCTATCTACAATGCTCGCGAATATACCAAAGAACGCGTGCAGGGACGCCCCTTAACTGATATGAAAGGTGCCCGTATTCCTATCATCCAGCATGAAGATATCCGCCGCACCCTGATGCATGGTAAGGCCCATGTGGAAGTGTTCCGGGCTATGATCATGAAGACTTTCTTCATGTTCGATATCCGCGCCAAAGACCCGGATCCGGCCAAGAGAGAAGCTGCTAATAATTTCATCGAAGTAGTTACACCCATGACCAAGGCTTATCCCACTGATGAGGCTTGGATCCTGATCGGCGAAGCCATCCAGGCTTATGGTGGATACGGTTACTGCGAAGAATATCCTGTTTCCCAGATCGCCCGTGATTCCAAGATNNGAGTGGTTCAAACAGGTACAGGATTTCTATGAAGCCAATAAGAACGCCCCTGGCTTCGAAAAAGAATTCGAGAAATTCGGCAAAGCAGTTAACGCTCTGGCTGAGATCCAGATGGCTATTGGCGGATATTTTGGCGCTGGCAAAATCAGCATGATGCCGCTATTTGCCCGTCGTATCCTCACTGCTTCTTCTATGGTTTACGGAGCATGGTGTATCCTGGAACAGGCTCTCATCGCTCAGAAACGGGCTGAAGAAGTGGGTGCCGATCACTATGATTATGAATTCTACATCGGCAAGGTTTATTCCGCTCGTTACTATGTCAACAATGTAATTCCACAGGTTTGGCTCACTGCTGACATCGTAAAAGAAGGCGATGACTCCGCTCTGCAGATTCCTTTGGGAGCATTCGATTACTAAAAACAGCTCAATTTCAAAAGCAGCTGGCCTTGACGGTCAGCTGCTTTTTTGTCGAATTGATTCGCCGCGGGACGATGTAGGCGATATGGAATGTCGTGTATGTATGGTAAGGGCAGACGACTCTGTCTGCCTGCCCGTTTTTCCACTAGTAGGAAAAAGTGTACCGGCTACCGTTGTAGGTGACATACAGACTGGAATCGCGACTATCTCTGAGCTCCCCTATGATATCAGCATCTTCAAAGATGGTTCCATCTACTTCACTAATGATACGGCTTCTGACCGCACTCATCAGCGACTGCACCCGGCTAGTAGAGAGATCCTCCAGACTATCCTCGTAATCGGCATATCGGAAATCCAACTTGATCAGGTATTCTATTTCATCCTCGTCACCGCTGAGAGTAATATCTACGGTTATACCTCCATCCCGGAAATAATCTTCCCCAGCATCTGCGAAGTAGTCTTCAACTTCATCGGCGATATCATCCAGATCTTCATCGGCATATCTGCTATCCCAACTGAAGCTGTAGGTTCGGCCATTGTATTTCACATAGTATCGGGAGTAATTCCTGTCTACCAGCTCGCCGGTTATTTTGGCATCTTCATATTCGGTTCTATCTACCTCGTCCAAAATTTCCGCTTCGACATCCTCTAAAAAGTCCTCTATTTTGGAAGAGCTCAGATCCCGCAAATCATCATATTTATCGGAATACCTAAAATCAACTTTAATATCGTACTCTATTTCATCTTCATCTCCGCTGAGGGTGAAACTGAAAACGAGATCATCGTCAGAAAAATAGTCATAGCCAGCATCCTCGAAATAATCGATCAAATGATCTTCAACATCATCCAGATCGGCAAAACCAGTCCGCTTTTTTTGCAGATCCGCTATAGTAGCGTTCAGTTGATCAATGGTGGCTTGTAGTTTTTTGTTTTCGTTTTGCAGGTTGATCAAGTCTGCATCTTTCTGGGCTTCGGCTATACTATTGGTAATCAGAACCTGTCGGTTGGCCCCATCCCAGGTTACCGTTTTTCCGAAGTTCTCCATAACCATGCGCAGCGGGACATATGTATAATCATTGATGATCAAGGGTTGTTGGGCATCGGTCAGTTGCTTGCCATTATAGATAATGGTTACACCTGGATAAGCTTTGACATTAAGAGCATTCGCTCCATAAACTGCCGAAACGCTAAAAACCGTTAATGTCAAAGCAACCAGGATCAACATTGTAATCCTCTTGGATCTAGTCATGACACACTTCACTCCTTCTAGTTATACTTTCTACACCAATCATACCACTTTATCCCCGCTGACCACATTTGATCAAAGGCGATCCTCCCGGGCTAAGTCAAGCTGAAACCAGAACTGCACACCTCCCGGAAGATTTTCAACTCCGTAGCTATTATGATCCTTTTCCTGTATGGCACGGACAATGGCCAGTCCCAACCCGTAACTTCCGTCAGTTCTGGTACGGGCTGGATCACTTTTGTAAAAACTGATAAACACCTTATCCAGAGCTGATTCGGGAATGGGTTCACCAGAGTTGTAAACGGCCAGGTGGGCTTTATTGTCTCTAATCTCTGCCTCTATTTTGATGAGACGGTCTCCATCAAGATGATCCAGAGCGTTATTGAGGTAATTAGTTATGATCTGCTCTGTTCTGGTCATATCGGCATCGACCAGTAGGGAATCCGGTTTGGCTGTTTCCAACTGCACCTCCTTTTCTTCAAAAAGCGGCCCATATTTAGCTATGACATTATCGATCAAAAGGGATACATCAAAGGTATTCTTCTCCAGGGTAAATACTTCCGCTTCAACCTGGGACAGATCCAATAGTCCCTTGACCAGCTTATCCATTTTATTGGCTTCATCTATAATAACGCTGCAGTAAAAGTCTTTATCTTCCTGATTTTCCGCTACGTTTACTTTCAATCCTTCTGCATAGCCTTGGATCAAAGCAAGGGGTGTTTTTAATTCATGGGATACGCTGGAAATGAATTCTTTACGCATCTCATCAATACGCCGCTCCTTTTCAATATCTTTACGCAAACGAGCATTGGCATCTTGCAGTTCGCCGATAGCCTTGCTCAGCTGGTCAGACAGCGAATTGATACTGCTGCCCAACTTGCCTAATTCATCATTACTGGTAACCAGATACTTGCGGGAAAAATCGAGATGGGCCATGCGCTGGGCTATGCCATTCATTTCCACAATGGGTCGGGTAAAACGTCGCGAGAATAAAAACACTACCAGAGTGGCAATGATGAGGGTTATCAGGCCAGTATAGAGAAAAAACTTGTTGGCTATGGCCACACTTTCCTGTATCGGCTCCAAAGGTGTGCTGACGATCAGATAATCGTGTTCCCCGAAACGGTTGTACATGTTCAAGGAACGCTCATTGTTGAAAGGATCTCCAGTTATTTGTACAGCCTGGCCGGTCAATTCTGCCTGGCGGAGCTGTTCCAATACAATATCAAACTCGGTAACACCTGAGTCAGTGTTAATGGAAGCATAGATTATATTTAAGTCCGGTTGGATAACAAGTATGGTCAAGTTCTCGCGCCGTTCCAATATGCGTAACTGCACTAACATGTCTTCCGGAGCTTCAGTGAACAATTTAATGATATACTGACTCTGTTTGCTAAGCTGGGTGGTCTTTTCATGGACATAGTATTTTTCCAAATAATTGGTATTCAGTAGCCAGGAAAAGAACACAAAAAAGCCTATCAATAAAGTCATGCCTATAAACAAACGCCAGCGTATGGAGTTAATCATGAGACACCTCAAATCTATATCCTAGTCCGCGAACGGTTTGGATATATTCTCCCCGTTTGCCCAGCTTGAGTCTTACCTTCTTAACATGAGTATCTACAGTGCGCGGATCGCCATAAAAATTGTAATCCCATACGGCGTTCAATATCTGGTCACGACTTAGAGCCCGACCTTCATTGGCAGCCATATAGGCCAGCAGTTCGAATTCCTTGGGACTTAGGACGATGATTTCTCCCTCCACTTTAACATGGCGGGCATCCACATCGATTTCCAAACCCGGGTAAGCGTATACTGATTTGCTACCGGCATTGGCTCGGCGCAGCAAGGCCTGCACCCTGGCTATCAATACCTGGGGGCTGAAAGGTTTGCTTATATATTCGTCCGCTCCCAATTCAAAACCGAATAACTCATCGGTTTCCTCTCCTCGGGCGGTCAGCATAATAACCGGCACCATGGATCTCTGGCGAATTTCCCGGCACACCGCCCACCCATCATAAACCGGCATCATCACATCCAAGATAACCAGGCAGATATCAGGCTCCTTTTCGAAAACCTCTAAAGCTTCTCTTCCATCGGCTGCTTCCAGGATTTGAAAGCCTTCTCTTCTTAAAAAATCGCCTACCAATCTGCGCATACGCTCTTCGTCATCGGCGATCAAAATCTTTCGCATAGCCCATTCCCCTTTGTCTGTGTTTATCTCGGTCACCGTCCTTAAGCATATTGTAAAACAGTGCTAGTCAGTTGCCAAACCTCCTACGAAGGTAAAAAGATCCGTGGCAAACATACGGCCCTGCAGTTGGCTGCAGGGCCTCAGGGTGCCGAAAAAGTCGGCACCCTGCCAGAGCGAGCAAAAAAGGATAAGAGCAAGGCAACTGGAGAGCCCGTGACTGAGGCGTACATGGGTACGTCGATTGAACGGGCTTTCCGAGTTAACGCCGCTATTAGCCTTTTTTGACGATCTACGGCCCTGCAGTTGGCTGCAGGGCCGCTGAAAAAGGAAGTGGGGAGGATTGAGTACTGAGAATGATTTGGTTGTTTGGCTTTGGGAACTAATTCAGTCCTGGCGGCACATAAAACTTTATGTTAATGGATAGGATCAGCTTCTTCATCCTGTCCACACTGTTAGTATAGACGGCTGATGTGAACATTTGGTGATCACTAGGTGAAACCTTGATCAAAATTGCTGGGGCGGTTACCTATAGCAAAATATCCGCATAAGCGGACAAGTTCAATAAACTGGTCTCTCCTTGCAGCGGATATCGGTGGGAAATCAATTAATTTTTTAGGGCAGCTGGCATCAAGTTAATCTGTGGAAAATTGGACAATTCCATCAGCAGTCACGGGCGGCAAGGTGTACTGGCGGAATACCAGTATTTCAACACGCCGGTTTTTTTGACGTCCTTCCGAAGAGTCATTGGAAGCTACCGAACGGTATTCTCCATAACCAACTACGGAGAACCTCTGGGGAGCCAGATGGGGATTTTGGTTGAAAATCTCCAGAACACTCAAGGCTCTGTCAGTGCTCAGGTACCAATTGGAGGGGTACTGTGCTGTGTGTATAGGAAGGGAATCCGTATGTCCACCGATCTGTACATCATTGTCGATGTCCTCTAACAACACACCCAGAAAATTTATCAATTTCAGAGATTCTGGCCGCAGATCCGCTTTGCCGGAATCAAAAAAAGCCAGATCCTCCACGGTTATCAGCAAACCGGCTTCCGTGATCCGGGTAGACACCAAATGACTCAAGCCCTCCTGCTCCAGGAAAGCCTCCATTTTAGCCTTATATTCTCGTAGGGTGCGATCCTCGGTTAGATAATTCGGGGGAGGGTTATCAGTATAGGGGTTGTCATCTATTTCTGATAGTCCCTGGTCACTGACCAGCACTCCGGGGCCACCGCTAAATAGAGCATTAAGTGTCTCTCTCAATTCTTCAAACTTCCCCTGATCAACTGAACTCATAGCGTACATGACAATGAATAGAGCCAATAACAGGGTCAGAATATCAGAATATGGTACCAGCCAGCTTTCGTCCATTTTTTCTTCGTGTTTGGCTTTTTTCCTCTTACGCATTGTCACTCTCTCCTGCTAAAAGCTCAGCTCTCTCGGCTGGTGACAGAAATACCAGCATTTTTTCCTTGATAGTAATGGGGTTGCTGCCCTGCTGGATAGAGAGGATGCCTTCCATGATCATGGTACGCATGAGAATTTCTTCCGCGGACTTTCTCCTTAATTTGTTGGCAAAAGGGTGCCACAATACATAACCAGTAAAAATACCGTACAGGGTAGCAACAAAAGCTGCGGCTATAGCCGCTCCCAAAGCACCGGTATCTTCCATATGACCCAAAGCCCCGATCAGTCCGATAACTGCTCCTAAGACCCCCAGGGTAGGGGCATAGGCACCTGCCTGACTAAACACTAATGCTCCCGAAGCGTGCCGCTCTTCGATAGTTTCCAGTTCCGTTTCCAAAAACTCGCGCACGAATTCTTCATCTTGACCATCAATGACCAGTTGCAGCCCTTTTTTGATAAAAGGGTCCTTGAGATCTTCAATGTGCGATTCCAGTGACAGTAAGCCTTCACGGCGTGCTTGAGAGGCCATGTCAACTATAAGCTGGATCAATTCGGCCGGTTCGTAAGCTCTTTGATCAGTAAACAACGTTTTGAATAAAGATGGTATGCGTTTAAGTTCCCGCATAGGGAACGCATTCATGATGGCAGCAACAGTTCCAACCAGAATGATAATAATGGCAGCTGGGTTGAGCAGAACCGATGGACTAGCTCCTTTTAAAGTCATAGCAACAACAACTGCTGTACAGCCAATAATTATCCCTATTAAGGAGGCAAAATCCATTCTCTTACCACTCCCACCCTATCGAAATAACGTCTTTTTTGCCAGTTGTTCTTATTATAACAATAAAGATGGGGAAATGTTTACTAGTTGTCAGAAAATAGCTTAGGTTATTAGCCAGCAAAGGAAAAAAAGTCAGGTTCGGTCAAAAAATACGACCAGACCTGACCATCATAAGTATTAATTGTTACCTGCAAACTGACAGGCTGCTTCAAGCAAAACTATTTGCCCTGGTAAACCGGCCTTCTCTTTTCCAAAAATGCTTTCATGCCTTCGGTCTGATCCTGGCTGCAGAATAGGAAAGACCAGGCTTTTTGTTCATAAGCTAATCCACTGGGCATATCAGTTGTCTCGCTCATGGCCACACATTTCTTAGCTGCCTGTAAAGCCAGAGGGCTCTTATATTTGAGAGACTTGGCTAATTTGGTGGCTGCTTCCAGCAACTCGTCAGCAGAAGGCACTATTTTGGTTACCAGACCGATCTTGAAGGCAGTATCCACATCGATCATTTCTCCGGTGAGGATCAGATGCCGGGCCCATCCTCCTCCGACTACTCGAGACAAGCGCTGGGTCCCACCTGCGCCCGGAATGATGCCCAGATTTATTTCCGGCTGCCCCAAGATGGCTCCCTGAGCAGCAATGCGGATATCACAGGCTAAAGCCATTTCACAGCCGCCGCCCAATGCCAGACCGGCTATAGCTGCTATGTACGGTTTGGGTGAAGCGGCGATTTTATCATGCATAGCATGGGCACCAGCGATAAATTTTTCCATTTCCAAGGGATCGGCCTCCGACATATACTTGATATCTCCCCCGGCAGCAAATACCTTGGTTCCTCCCCACATAATTGCCACTCTTACCGAATCATCAGCTTCGATCATGTCTACTGCCTGATTCAGCTCAGCTACGGAAAGAGCATTGGATGAGTTCATGGCCTCTGGTCGATTGAATGTTACAGTAGCGATCCCATCCGTGACCTCATAGATCAGAGTCTTAAATTCCACAATTAAACATCTCCTTTTTCCCCATATTGATAAAGGGTTCTCACGGTTCCTAACCGCGTTTCTAGAACCCCTATGCTAATATTATACTAAGTTTGCTATTTTTTAGCACTATTGTAAACCCTTTTGAAAAGCTGTGGGGCGACAGATTCGTCGCCCCACAGCTTCTATTGTTCGGGATAATGGCCTTTTTCACCATTTCTATTCCACTGTAACGCTCTTGGCCAGATTGCGGGGTTTGTCTACGTCGTTCCCCCTTAGGACAGACATATAATAGGCGAAAGTTTGCAAGGGTACTACAGAAACAATCGGTGCCAATAGGGGATTTACGTCAGGGATCAAGACTTTTTCATCACATTCCTGACAAGCCTCCTGCAGATTTTCCTTACAAATAGCTATGACCACTGCCCCCCGAGCCTTTACCTCCTTGACATTGGACATGGCTTTGTCTACCAGTTGATCCTGAGTTATTACGGTTAGCACAGGCAGGCCATCGCTTATGAGAGCCAGCGGTCCGTGCTTTAATTCCCCGGCAGCATAGGCCTCGGCATGAATGTAGGAGATCTCCTTCAATTTAAGGGCTCCTTCCATGGCTACCGCATGATCCAAGCTCCGTCCCAGGAAAAAGGTATCCTGAACATTATAATACTGGGTAGCCAACTCCCTGACTTTTTCTTCCTGGTGCAAGACGGTTTCCAAGGCATTATCTATTTCACCCAGTTCGTTGATCAGCTTCTTAAGCTCCGCAGGTGGTACCGTGCCCCGTTCTTGAGCCAGATATAGGGCTAATAGATACATTATCACCAGCTGAGTAGTATAGGCTTTGGTGGAAGCTACGGCTATTTCTGGTCCAGCGTGAGTATAGATTACCCTATCGGCGTCCCGAGCTACGGAACTACCCATCACGTTAGTCACGGCCAGAACTTTGACCCCGTTGCGTTGGGCATGACGCAAAGCAGACAGGGTATCGGCGGTCTCGCCCGATTGGCTTATCACAATCATCAGTTGATCCGGTTGCCAGAGGATATCGCGGTAGCGGAATTCAGAAGCAATATCTGTCTCTACCGGGATGCGGGCTAGTTTTTCGATAGCCATTCGTCCTACCATACCGGCATGGTAGGCGGTACCACAGGCAACCATGTATATTTTGTTGATACCCTCAAACAATTCATCAAGCTCTAGATCGGCCAAATCTATTCGACCGTCTTTTATACGTCCCCGCAATGTCTCGCGAACTGCTGTCGGCTGCTCGTGTATCTCCTTGAGCATAAAATGCTCATAACCACCTTTTTCGGCGGCTACTTGATCCCAGTTTATCGGAAATGTCTCCTTGGTAACTGGCTCACCTTTCAGGTTAGTGATCTTGACTTTATCAGCGGTCAGTTCGGCCAGTTCATAGTCTTCCAGAATATACACCTGGTTAGTATAGCTAAGGATTGCCGGGATATCGGAAGTTACATAATTCTCCCCTTCACCTAAACCAACTATCAAAGACATGTCTTTCTTAACAGCCACCAGTTTGTCGGGCTCATCCTGGCACATGATCGTCAAGGCAAATGAGCCCTGTAATTCTGGAAGGGTCTTACGTACCGCATCTTCCAGGGAACCCTGGTAATAACGTTCCACCAGGTGAGCTATTACCTCGGTATCGGTGTCAGAACTAAAATGGTGCCCTTCTGCTGTTAATTGTTTCCGCAAGTGAGCATAGTTCTCTATGATTCCATTGTGAACTACAGCAAATCTCCCGGTACAATCGCTATGGGGATGGGCATTTTTTTCGCAGGGGATCCCGTGGGTAGCCCAACGGGTATGCCCTATACCAATGTTGCTGACGGGAAGTTCTCCTAAAGCCTCGACCAAATCAGCCAAACGCCCGTTTTTCTTCTGAATCTGCAGGGAGTTATCTAACCAGATTCCGATACCCACTGAATCGTACCCACGGTACTCCATCTTGCTGATGCCGTCCAGAACTACCGCGGCTGCATTACGGTCGGTACCTATATATCCAATTATTCCACACATATTATTGTCATCGCTCCTTATCAATAAACCATGACCAGTGATTGTGGTTCGTGCTCACCAGTATAAAAATATCAAATGTGCCCTCCGCCATGCTTTGGCTTTACCAGTATCGGAAGGCAGTTCCACTGTGCAGCCTTTTGTCCCGGTCATTACTGCCCGGTTTTGTAACTGCACTGACGATGGTGGTACACCGGGGGGAACCCGCCGAAAAATCATCGATTAACCCCCTCCTCGTCACCCGCAAAAACGACCTGCTTACTTTGCGGGTCTGGCGCTTGGTAAATCACATTTTTTACGTGAAACCATCACCCTTTCTTAAGCAAGTTGCGCAGTTTCAATGGCTTTTTGTAGTTCCCCAATCACCTCCTCCAATAAGTGCTCTTGAGGCCCCTGTGCCATTAAGCGTACCAATGGTTCAGTACCAGATGGTCTCACCACCAGTTTGCCCCACTCACCCAATTTCTTTTCGGCCTCCTGCAAAGCATTTACCACTATGGGATGAGTCAGTATTTCCTCTTTATTATCCAAACGTACGTTGACCAGTTTCTGTGGATATTTTTCCATTTCCTTGGCTAATTGCGACAATCTCAAGCCGGTACGTTTGATCACTTCAGCTACTTTAAGTGAGGTCAGCAGACCATCGCCAGTGGTAGCATGCTCCAAAAATATTATATGCCCGGACTGTTCCCCTCCGATCATGGCCCCGGTTTCTATCATTTTCTCCAGAACATAACGATCCCCTACTTTACAACTCTCTACAGCGACACTTTCCCGCCGTAGCGCAATGTCCAGGCCAATATTGCTCATCACGGTAGCTACTACCTGTGAGGGCTGCAAAACTCCCCGGCGCCGCATATCCAGAGCACACATAACCATGATGTAATCGCCATCCAGTTCCTGTCCCAGTTCGTCAATAACAATACAACGATCTGCATCCCCATCATAAGCGATGCCCAGATCAGCATGGTGCTCTACCACTGCTCGGCGAACACTTTCGGTATTAGTGGAACCACAGCGTTCATTGATATTCACTCCATTGGGTGTGTTGTTTATGGCAATCACCCGGGCTCCCAGACCAGCAAACAGTTCGGGCCCGACTTGATAAGAAGCCCCCTGGGCGCAATCCATTACCACGGTGAGGCCGGACAAGCCCTCCTCTAAGGTATAGCAGCCTTTGAGATAGCTTATATAATTGTTGATGGCTTCCTTGACATCATAGACCTGCCCGACATCTTTTCCAATCGGGCGAGGTAGATCGTCATTCCCAGCCAAAACCAGTTCTTCGATCTCCGCTTCTACTTCATCGGGTAGCTTAAAACCTTGCGGGCCGAAGAATTTAATGCCGTTATCTTCCACAGGGTTGTGGGATGCTGAGATCACGATCCCGCAGGAGGCTTGGTATTTTTGGGTCAGATAAGCCACCGCCGGGGTAGGTATTACTCCTACTGTCAAGACATCTGCTCCCGTGGAGCAAATCCCGGCCATCAGAGCGGCTTCTAACATATCCCCAGAAATGCGCGTATCCTTCCCTACCAGTATACGCGGCCGATCTCCTTCGCTTCGGCGAGCTAGAACATAACTGCCAGCTCTGCCCAGTGCAAAAGCCCTTTCCGGTGTCAACTCCACATTAGCAACACCGCGCACCCCATCAGTACCAAATAATACTCCCACTGAATTATCCTCCTTAGCCAGTTGCTGTTAAAACTATTATTTAATTCAAACCCGAGGCAGATCCCGGCCTCTGGTGACAAGATCATCTTTGATCAACGGTATTTGTTCAGGTAAAGCATACCTAGTAATTATCTGTTCGGCAACCTTTAATCCATCCACAGCAGAGCTTACAATGCCACCTGCGTAACCAGCGCCTTCACCGCAGGGATACAGATTAGTTACATTTACGGAATGCAGCGCAGTCCCCCGTTCTATTCGCAAAGGAGCTGAGGTGCGAGTCTCCACTCCGGTAAGTATAGCCTGGTCATGAATGAAACCGTCCATGCGCCGGTTCCAGTATTTGATGCCGCCTTCCAGAGCCTTCCCCAGGGGATGCGGCAGAAGTTCCCAAAGATCAGCCGGAGTGATGCCCGGTCTATAAGTCGCCAGGGTATCTGCCAATGTATTATTGTAGCGGCGGGCCATAAAATCCTTGAGTCGCTGGGCGGGAGCCCGGTAAGTATCTCCCCCCATATGAAAGGCCTTTTCCTCCAAAGCCTGTTGCAACTCCATACCTCCTAAGATGGTGCCATTCCAGTCGTCAGGAGATACCGTTACTACCAAAGCGCTATTAGCCACTCCTGAGTCTCTGGCAAAGTAGCTCATACCGTTGGTCACCAGTTGTCCGGGTTCAGATGCGGCACCCACCACATAGCCTCCGGGGCACATACAGAAGGTATACACTGATCGGCCCAGTGCTTTGTCCTGATAGGTAAGATGGTAATCAGCCGGCCCCAGACGCGGATGGCCTGCATATTTGCCATATTGGGCTTTATCCAGCCAGCTCTGGGGATGCTCTACGCGCAGTCCCACCGCAAAGGCTTTGGGAATAAGTTGCACCTCACGTTCCTTTAAGAGGCGGTATACTGCCCGGGCACTGTTGCCCACCGCCAGAACAAGCACCGAGCAAGGGATCTCCACCCGGTCATTTATTACTATGCTTTGCAGTGACATTTTGTTAATACTTATATCAGTCAGGCGAGCATGGAAGTAGAATTCGCCGCCTAAGTCTATTATCTCCTGGCGGATCTGCTTGATGACCCGCCGGATAATATCAGTACCTATGTGAGGTTTTTTGAGGTAGCGGATTTCTTCTGGTGCTCCATGTTCAATGAATACTTCTAATACATGATCAACCCGTTGGTCACCGATACGGGTAGTCAGTTTGGCATCCGAAAAGGTTCCTGCTCCTCCCTCCCCGAATTGTGGATTAGCCCAAGGATCCAGTTTGGCTTGATTCCAGAAGGACTCAACTGCGGCTATGCGCTCATCCATGTGAGCTCCCTGTTCGATTATTACCGGTTGGTATCCCTCACGGGCCAACCGCAGGCCACAGAAAAGTCCCGCCGGGCCAGATCCCACAATCACCGGAGCAGTAGAAAGTATTTGGTCTCCACGCCTTAAGACCGGGTGTTCTTTGGGTGGAGCCTTTACAATTTCCGGGCTATCAAAAAGTCCAGCAGGTAATTCTACCTCATCAGCCAGCTCAATATCAAGAGTGTACGTAAGAAAGACTTCTTGACGGCGTGCATCTACCGCCTGTTTGACCTTAGTAAAGGCGCAGATGTGTGCCAGTTCTACCCCTAATCGCTGGGCGGCGGCTCTTAAGACATCGTTCTCATTATGTTCAAGTGGCAACCGCAATCCGCGCACTCTTATCTTCATCATTACTCCTCCTGCTGAGGTTCACTGCTCACTATTTCCACCGATATTTGCACCTGTTCAGGATAGCCCTGTATTCCTTCCGGTAAGGTGATAGAAACAGTTTCCGTGAAAGACTCGGCCCGGCCTTCCAGGTCCAGGGGATCGGTTTGAATTTCCGTTATCGGTTGAACTCTGATGGCATTTCCCACCAGGGTTATGGTCTCCGTTTCCAACTTAACCGTTCCCAACTCAAAACCTTCAGCCGGCTGCCCCACTAAATTAGGTCTGAGGGGAACTGTTTGGGTCGCGATGGTTTCCTTGATCACTGCTACCACCTGTACCTGTTCGGGAACCAAACGGATGCCTTCGGTAACTAGATTGCCATTGACATCCCGGGCTATTAAAGGAACATTGAAAATCGCCACGTCAGAAGCCTGGGCAAGATTGACCTGACACACTACGGTACGAACCTGATTTATAGCTTCATCGTCTCCTTTTACCAGACAGTTATCAGGTGACACCATTATATCCAGGATTTCATTGCCGGCGGGAGGATTTTGGATAACCTCATGATCAATGGCTACTATGTGCTGGCGGGTTTTACGCACCACTACATCTATCCGATCCGGTTCTACACGGGTAAACATGGCTCCGGTCACCGGCTCAATATGAACTGGCAAATTGTGAGTCCCCTCGCCTATATCGGTCATATCCACATAAGCTTCGATACGGTCAGGTTCCTGAAAAACACCCCACAAACGCACTGCAACGGTACTGGGTCCGTCCACCGTCAGCCCTTCCGCCACAAATCTATAATGCAAATCTACATCCATAACATTTTGTCGGGCGGAAAGCTGTCCCTGGTTCATAACATAAAACCAGAGTAGAATCGCTAAAACCACTGATATGATTTTAAGACCGGTGGTCTTTGGTTTCATCGGATCGGTTACCATGTGCATTCCACCTCCTCCATAGCAAGCTAGTGGGCTCTGGGTTGGGATAAATAAGCTCCCGGGTCAACCACTCTTTGAGAGCGGCTGCATCCATGTATCTATTTAACTTTCCCCCTACTGCGGTGGATATGGTTCCAGTCTCCTCGGACACGATAATAGCAATGGCATCGGATACTTCACTGATCCCGATACCGGCTCGATGTCGAGTTCCCAAATCCTTGTCCAGCAGGGGATTATCACTCAAAGGCAAGAAGGAGGCAGCCCGGTCTATTCGCCCTTGGCTGATCAGTACTGCCCCATCATGAAGAGGGGTATTGGGTACGAAGATATTGATCAACAAACGAGATGATACCTGGGAATCCAGTTTGACGCCGCTATCCACATATTCTTCGATATCATTCAGGCGGGTCAGTACTATAAGGGCACCAACTTTATTGCGGCATAGTACTCCCGCCGCATCACTGATCTCACGTATTAATATCTGCAGATCGTCTAGCTGTGAATCCCGTTGGTTGGAGGAAGCAAAAAAGCTTCCCTGGCCAAGCTGTTCCAGTAACCGCCGCAATTCGGGCTGAAAGACTATGGGGAGGGCGATAGCAAATACTATCCAGGCCTTTTCTAATAACCAGTTGACCATTTCCAGATGCAACAAACTAGCTGCTACCGAAAATACCAGCAGAATGATCAAGCCTTTAAGAAGCTGCTCAGCACGCGAACCTCTGATCAAGCCTAATATCCGGTAAAAAACATAGGCAATAATAGCAATGTCTATAATATTACGCAGAATGTCCCAAGGACTGGCAAAGATGCCAGATAGGAAACTGAAGTCCACTTCTGATACTCCCTTTAAGCTTGATTCCTGTTCTTAGTATGTTGTTGATCCCCAGTAGTTACTGATCAGGAAACTGCGGATAATGAAATACAGCCAGCATACCTTGGTGAACCTGAATAGTGGCAGTTGCATCGGTCATAACATTGGAAACGGTGAAAGAAGGATTATTGCTCTCTAAGATCACCTCATGCAAAGGGTATTCAAAGCCTACTTCTGTCACCCCTTGAGAAGTATCGGTCAAAGATATGACCGATACTACATCACCAGGTGTTCCCCTTATTTCTAAATTGCGGTTGATGATGTACACCTGATAATCAGGATGGTAGTGTATTATACGGTTACCCTTTTGTACGAAATCCATACTGCCATATAGATTGGACAGGGTATGATCCAAGCGACCACCTAGACTACCTAATAAGGTGATTTCTTCAGCGCCCTTCTCCTCAGCAATACCCAAGGCCAGTTGTGTGTCGGTAAAGTCTTTGCGCTTGGGGTATTTGTAGAAAGGTACCCCCAGTTGAGTGTAATGCTCCACTACCTCGGGACGGATAGAGTCCATATCACCTACAATACAGTAGGGAATGATTTCCAACTGGTAGGCATAATTAGCCCCACCATCCGCGCAGATGATCAATGGGCTGTTATCTATTATGGAGCGATAGCGAAACAGGGCAGCATATTCACCATTAGTCATAATCGTACATTGCATCCAACGCATCCTCCTGCAAAAAGTTCCCTGCAGTACATATTATATCAAAATGGTCATACAAACATAGTGACAAGCTATGCTACTGACTCACGGTTATATACGTTAGCAGCAGTTCGTTCTTTCATCAACTGCAACTAACTGAAACCCAAGCAGAACAAATTGACAAAGAAATAGCCGTTCTTTATAATGCAAGTATTGACTAGAGAACAAAGGAGGGAATCAAGCATGGCCTACGTAATCAACGATGAATGTATCTCTTGCGGCGTATGTGCTGACGAGTGCCCTGTAGAAGCTATTAGTGAAGGCGATGACAAGTACGTGATCGACCCTGATCTTTGCACTGACTGCGGTGCTTGTGCAGATGTATGTCCGACCGAAGCCTGTCAACCAGAAGATTAAATCAAGCTATGCTATAGCCTGAACCTTAAGCTCAATTATTCCAAAAGGGCTTATAAATAAACGAGAAAACCCGCCTTGCGCGGGTTTTTTATCGAGCTGTTTTTTAACTTCCCGCCATGACGACCTTATCCCGACCTTCTCTCTTGGCCTGATACAGCGCGTCATCTGCTGCTGATATTAGTTGGTCGGCATCAAAATGGTCTTCCATACAGGCCACTCCTAGGCTGGCGGTTACAGTAATGGGCTCTTGCTGTCCGGTGCATATTGTTTTACACTGACTGATACTTTTGCGGATTCGGAAAGCGATATCCTGAATACCCTCTTTGGTTACACCTGGGAAACCTAGGATAAATTCCTCTCCTCCATAGCGACCAGCAAAATCATATCTACGGCAGGACTGCTGCAGACAGCGAGCTACACTTTGTAAAACCCTATCCCCAGCCAGATGGCCATAGCTGTCATTAACCCTCTTAAAAAAGTCCAGATCTATAATAATAATGCCCAAACTAGTTTTTTCCCGTTTGGAGCGACTGATCTCCGCTTCCAGCCTTTCCATAAAAGCTCTCCGGTTGAGTAATCCAGTCAAGTAATCAATTCTGGCCAAGCCCAGAATACGCTCTTCCAGATCAATAATACGTTGACCGATTTTCAAACGGTATTTAAGTTCTTCAGGATTAAACGGTTTTATAATATAATCATCGGCTCCCGCTTCCAGACCTTGTACAATGTCTTCTGGTCGATAACGGCTAGTAAGCAGGATAATGTAGGTGTAGCGATCTTTGGCCTGCTGGCGCAGTAATTTACATATTTCAACACCATCCAATCCTGGCATCATCCAATCCAGGATAGCCAGACTGGGGGTGTCCTCCCGTTGCAAAGCTTCCCACGCTTCATGTCCATTTTTGGTAACCTTTACTTGATAACCCCAGGTAACTAATACGTCCTGCAGAATACGACGCGATAGAGCATCATCATCAGCAATCAAGACTTCCATTTTTTTCACCTCTCCTGCCTTGGTGTGAAGCTTGGAGTATCACCATCTCGGAACAGGGGCATAGGATCATTGTCCTGCTTGATCAGTACTGATTGGCCTAAATTTTTGCAACAGTACTAATGATAATTATAGCAACACTTGCCATAATTCAGCAAAGTTTTCTCTTTTTTTCTCCCAAGCTATGCTGTAGGTCATTACCGTAAGCCAGGAAAGTCCATTTGACGCAGAGCTTCATATATGATTATCGCCACGGAATTGCTTAGATTAAGAGATCGTCCAATATCCCGTATAGGAATCCGAATCAAGTTATCCGGAAAGGAACGCAATATCTCAACCGGCAAACCTCTGCTCTCCGGCCCGAAAATCAGCATATCATCTATTTCATATTGGATATCCTGAAAGCTCTGGTGGGTTCGGGTGGTGGCCAGGAATTTTCGGTGGCCGGGAAAAGCCTGGAGAAAATCATCCCAGCTATCCCACATATTGACCTCTACTTTATCCCAGTAATCCAAACCGGCTCTTTTCAAATAGCGATCCTCAAGGGAGAAACCAATCGGCTTTACTAAGTGTAAAACACTGCGAGTCAGAGCACAGGTACGGGCTATATTGCCGGTATTTTGCGGTATTTCCGGTTCAAACAGAACAATATGCATTTACGGCCATCTCCTCCATTTATCCTCGTTCAATTATATATTACCAGTGGTACTTGACCAAGTTCCCATTTCCGTTGCCTTTACTGTCATAACAAATTGTCTGGCGGTAAAACTATAAAAAAGGTTAAGGAGCGATGCACTTGTATATTTGGAAGATCAAACAATATAAATGGCTGTGGTTGGCTTTGGCGTTGGTGTATATAGGCGGCAATATCGCCGGTTGCCAACAAGAGGCACAAAAACCTGTCACCCCCAAGATGGCTCCCGAAGTAGCTAAATACGACCAAGAACCTACCATCAGTCTGTACCGCAAGGCTACTGGCCAAAAAGAAGAAATAAAGCTGGAAGAATATCTAAAAGGGGTAGTGGCTGCCGAAATTGGCCCCAAGTTTCCTATGGAAGCCCTCAAAGCCCAAGCTATAATCGCCCGTACCGGAACCCTATGTTTGATCGAATATGAAAACGGCACCCGGGGCAAACACGGTACTGATGCCAGTGACGATCATACCGAATTCCAAGCTTATAATGAGGATCTGATCACTGACAAGATCAGCAAAGCGGTGGAGGAAACCCGCGGTCAGGTGTTGACCACCGATGGCAAATTTGTCTATGCCATGTTCCATGCCGTCTCCAATGGCAAAACAGCCTCCATGGAGGAAGGCTTCCCCAAATTAGCCAAAAAGGCCCCCTATAATGTTTCCGTGGACACCGAGGGTATAGAGCAAGCTCCGAAAAAGTATAGAAACTGGAAAGTGAAGGTGCCTGTCTCTGAGGTAAAAGGCATTTTGGGAGCTGAGGCGGGAGATTTGAGTGATATTCGGGTAAGTAAACGTGGGCCCTCTGGCCGAGCTACTACCATTACCGCCGGCCAAGCTTCCATTCCCGCGGTGGATCTGCGCCAGGAAATTGGTTTTGATCGTCTTTACTCTACTGCTATCAGCAAAATCACGGTCAGCGGCAATAATGTGATCTTTGAAGGCAGCGGCTGGGGGCACGGAGTAGGCATGGAACAGTGGGGAGCCCAGGCTATGGCCAACGAAGGCAAAAAAGCCCGGGAGATAGTGGAACACTACTTCCCCAAAGCCCAGGTCACCCAACTCTACAAATAAGAAACAGCGTCAACCCGGTCCGAACTAGGGAGAGCGGTTAGAGACTGTGTAGGGGACGATGCCCACATCGTCCCGTTTTTCCATGGGATCCATAAGATCTGCATAATGAGTATGGTTTGGCGTAGGCAATCGCACCACATTTGATATACGATCCTGCGGAGCGATGTGGGCATCGCCTCCTACCTATGCTAGCCGGAAAGATCCTTCGGTCGTGCCTC
>DBRE01000016.1:0-3149 GCA_002305535.1 Syntrophomonas sp. UBA1376 | reverse complement strand
CCTCCCTCAGGATGACAATAGGAAAATACAAAATAATTCGCTTGTAGGGGTAAACGACCCTGTTTGTCCGTTTTCTACGGCGGTGTGACAGTGTGTAGGGGACGATGCCCACATCGTCCCGTTCCTGCCATTCCCTGCTACACGGTGCGACAGAAGACCGCGTCGAAGAATCCTTAAATACCTGAAGGAAAGATCCTTCAGTCGTACCTCCCTCAGGATGACATGAACAGAGTTTTTGGGCAGCAGGAGGTACAAGCCCTGTCTGGTATTTTAGCCCGTGCGCTTTTGCTGATGAACGGAAGCGGTATAGATTCCCGCCAGGATGAGTAGGCCCCCGATGATCTGGTACCAGAGTAGATGTTCTTGGAATATGAAAAAAGCTAAAATACTGGCTCCTACTGACTCACCTAGAATCGAGACTGACACTATCGGAGCCTGCACATATTTGAGAGCCCAGTTCAAGATAGCATGACCGCCAATACCCGGCCCCAGAGCCATCAAGAAGAAAAGCAGCCAGTCTCCAGCTGGATAACCGGTCAATGACCAACCTCCCGCCAGAGTTCCCGCCAGGAGCACCACCACAGCTGCGCCGGATACCATAAAGGTATAGGTAAAGGTGTTTACCCGGGGACGGATCTTACGACCAATCAAAAAATAGATGGCGATAAACAAACCACTGGCCAGAGCCAGCATATCGCCCAATATCCTCCCGGAGCTTAGATCACCACCAGCAATAAAAAGGCAGCCCACCAGGGCCACCAGAATGCCGATTATTATGGGCCGATTCAATTTGTCTTTCAAGAATATGACCGACAGGATCAAGACGAATACTACTTGCAGATTGGTAAAAAGCACCGAACTGGAAACGGTGGTGTAACTAAGAGAAGTTATCCAAAAGGCAAAGTGAAGCGCCAAGAAGAATCCTGCTCCCAGAATATACAACAGATCCTCGCGCTCTATAGCGGCTATATTTTCCGGCAGGCTCCTCCCCTCTATGACACCTGCCAATCCAGTGGTAAACCCGACTCGGTATAATGCTATGACCATAGCTGGAGCCGTACAAACCCGAATCATGATGGAGGCGGTGGACATACACAAGACGGCCAAAAATATGGCTGCTAATAAGGGGACAGTTCTCATGCCTCTGCGCCGAGATACGACTCGATTACTCGCTTATCACTTTTTACTTCCTGGGGAGGTCCGTCGGCGATTTTACGACCATAATCCAGTACCGCTATACGTTCACAAATGTTCATGACCAGGTTCATATCGTGTTCCACTAGTAGTATAGTCAATTTCATCTGCTCCCGCAGTTGGTATATCAATTCCATGAGTTCGACCTTTTCCTTGGCGTTCATGCCAGCAGCGGGTTCGTCCAACAGCAGCAGAGTAGGTTTCAAGGCTAAGGCCCGGGCGATTTCCAGGCGGCGCTGTTCACCATAGGCCAGATTAACGGCATATTCCATTTTCTTATCTAACAGGCCTACCTTATCCAGCAGTTCTTCGGCTCGGGCTGTTACTTCCTGGGCTTCCCGCTGTGAACGGGGCAATCCTAACAAACTACTCCAAAAACCACTGCGGGTCACACCATAGGCACCCATGCGCACATTATCCAAAACCGAAAGTTTTTGAAAGAGCCGTATATTTTGAAAAGTACGGCCTACGCCCATTTGGGCTACCTGATAAGCCTTGGCACCATTGATAGCCTGGCCAAGAAATTCGATCGTTCCTTCAGTGGGATCATATATTCCGGTAATTATATTAAACAGAGTGGTTTTACCAGCCCCATTTGGCCCAATTATGCCATAGATCTGCTGTTCCTCCACCATAAGATCGACCCCATCCAGAGCCCGCAGACCTCCAAATTCCTGGCTGATCCCATCAAGGGTTAGTATCGGCATTAGCCTGCACCTCTTTTCTGCCCCAGCGTTTGCGGATATCATAGACCCTCACATCACCTAAGAGTCCATTGGGGCGGAAAATCATTAGAATAACCAGTAAGGCACCGTAGAACAGCATCCGATACTCTGCAACCACCCGTAGCAGTTCCGGGGCCAGTGTCAGGATCGTGGCACCAATGATCGTTCCGGGAATGCTGCCCATACCGCCCAAGACCACCATATTCAAGAGTTCTATGGATTTCATAAAAGCAAAGTCCTGGGGACGAATAAAAAACATATAGTGAGCATAGAGCCCCCCACCCAGGCCTCCCAGGAATGACCCCACCGTAAAGGCCATTACTTTCAAGCGGGTAGTGTCAACACCGCAAGCCTCGGCAGCGATCTCGTTTTCGCGAATAGAATACCAGGCCTTGCCTATGCGAGAATTTAGCAATTTTGAGTTTAAGTATACGATCACTATCACCATAACCAGCACCAGCACAAAATTGGTGTTTTGGGGGATCCCGGCCAGGCCAACTGCCTTGCCGCCGGGCTCAAAATTNNTAGTCGCCTTCCAAACGCAGGGTAGGGATACCGATCAGACAGCCAAATAGGGCAGCCACAAATGCTCCCGCCAGCAGAGCCAGCCAGAAGGGACAGGCAAACTGCATGGACAGGATAGCCGAAGTATAAGCTCCCAAACTCATGAAACCAGCATGACCCATGGAAAGCTGCCCGGTGACCCCAGTGATAATATTCAAACCCAGGGCTAGTATGATATTGATCCCTATCAATACTAAAAGGCGTAGATAGTAAGGATCGATGTATTGTGTCAAATATGCGTCCATTGGCAATCCACCTATACTTTTTTAGTGATCTTCTTGCCCAACAACCCCTGGGGGCGAATCAACAGAACCAGAATAAGCATGCCGAAGGCAATTGCATCTTTATAGGAGGAAGTTAAATAGGCAACTCCCATTATCTCCAAAACTCCCAGAGTCAAGCCACCGATCATCGCTCCAGGAATGGATCCTATACCGCCCATCACGGCAGCAGCAAAGGCCTTTAAGCCAGCCATCATACCCATATAAGGCCAGACAGCATTGTAATAGATCCCTACCATTACTCCACCGGCAGCAGCCAGGGCTGATCCAATGGCAAAGGTAAAGGAAATAACTCGGTTAACGTTTATGCCCATAAGATAGGAGGCCTCCAGATCCTGAGAGGAAGCGCGCATAGCTTTACCGATACGGGTCTTATGGATCATGA
>DBRE01000046.1 GCA_002305535.1 Syntrophomonas sp. UBA1376 | reverse complement strand
TGGGCTGCTAACATTTTGACACACACTTCCTCACCCTATATTTCGGTATCCCCATAGACCCAATATTACAAAAGCTAATGACAGTATCCAAAAAACTCGCACCACTTTTTTCTCCGACCAACCTTTTAACTCAAAATGATGGTGTAAGGGTGCCATTAATAGAACTCGTCGACCAGTAGTCTGAAAGGATATGACCTGTGCAATAACGCTGAGACCTTCCAAAACATAAACTCCACCCAATAGCAAAAGGAATAGTTCTGAATGGGTAAGTGCTGCAACTGCTGCTACGGCTCCTCCTAAAGCCATGGATCCCGTGTCACCCATGAAAACCCGAGCCGGGTAGCGATTAAAAAAGAGAAATCCCAAACATCCTCCCGCTAAAGCACCACAAAACACGGCTAATTGATAATGGGATGTCATCAAACATACCAGGGCAAACCCCAGAGCTACAATAAAAGTCACTCCCGTCGCCAGTCCATCCAAGCCATCGGTAAGATTAACCGTGTTGCTAGTAGCTATAAGTACCAATATCACAAAGGGAATATAGGCTATTCCCAAATCCCATTCAAGACCCAAAAACGGAAGAATTACCGTAGTTCCCCGTTGAAAATAGTACAAAAGAAGCAGTCCAAAAGCCAGGCCAATTAGCAGTTGTAAACCCAGCTTTTCACGCGCCCGTAAACCAAGAGATCTTTTTAATACTACCTTAATGTAATCATCCCAAAAGCCAACAGCACCAAAAGCCAGCATCACGGCAACAGCGGCAACGGCTTCACCACTGTTGCCTGCCAATATGAAAGTAGCCACCATAATAGCGGTGGCTATCATAATCCCACCCATGGTAGGGGTCCCAGCCTTCCTCAAGTGGCGTTGTGGGCCATCTTCACGTATGCTCTGCCCTACCTTCAGTTTGGTTAAAAAAGGGATTACCAATGGTCCCATCAGAACAACGGTCAGCACAGCAATTCCTAGTGCCAGCAGAGTCGTGATCACAATTCCCTGCATCTATTTCCTCCTGAATCAATCCGCTTTCAGCCATTCCTCAATAAGAGCCTCCAGCTGCATTCCACGCGAGGCTTTGAACAAAACCGTATCCCCCTTGCTGATCTGGCTGCGCAGAAAAGTAACACTGTCTTCCTTAACCGGAAAATGATAAATATTTTCTAAGGGCAGCCCGCATTTTTGGGCTTCCTCTGATATCAGTCGCGCCTTTTCTCCAAGGGTAACCAGTAGATCCACTCCTAACTGAGCAGCCTTGGCTCCTACCTCCCTATGGCCTTTATCCTCATAATCACCCAATTCATACATATCCCCTAAAACAGCCACAAATCGATTGCCCTCGGCAATTTCTCGCCCCACTTCCAAAGCTGCCATCATGGAAACCGGATTAGCGTTATAGGTATCGTTGATTAAAATGCCACCTTGATTCAAATCAGTGATGTTTAAGCGATTGCCAGTGGGCTGGTATTGGCTCAACCCCTGTCTAATCTCATCAACACTGAATCCGTATAGGTAGGCGACGGCTATAGCAGCTAAAACATTGCCAGCCAATTGGCGAGAAGGGATAGCGAATTCAAAATTTGCCTCTGTTTGCTGCAGCCGAGCCCTCAAGTTGAGTTTTTGATTTCTCAACCCTACCTCGAGAAGTCTAAAATCACAACTTTCATTATAACCGAAGGTATAACGTGGACAAATATAATCTGCAGCAGCTTTCGCCAAATAGGGATCATCTCCGTTTATTACCGCAAAATCCCGTATGGATTCCAATATCTCGCATTTAGCCCGGGCTATGTTCTCCAGACTGCCTAAAGTCTCCAGATGCACCCGTTCCACATTGGTGATGACAGCAACCGTCGGTTGGGTTATTTGAGTTAATCTTCGGATCTCCCCTGATCCCCGCATAGCCAATTCCACGACAGCAGCTTGATGCTCAGGTCCTATTCTTAATAAGGTTAAGGGCAGTCCAATCTCATTATTATAATTAGCCTGAGTAGTCAAGGTATGCCACCGAGTTGATAAAATTGCACTAAGCATGTCCCGGGTAGTAGTTTTGCCTATACTACCGGTTATAGCAATCAAAGGCAGATCGAATTTCGTTCTCCAGGCAGCAGCCAAATCCTGTAAGGCCTGAATGGTGTCGGTTACCAATATTAAGCCTTCTTGATTTCCGTAAGTTTTGGGTTCCAGACGCGAAACCACTGCTGCACTTGCGCCCTGGGCAAAAGCTTTTTCAACATAATCATGCCCGTCAAAAGTTTCGCCTGCCAGGGCGAAAAATAACTCCCCGCTCCCTACCTGCCGTGAATCAGTGGATATGCCGTTTATAGCCATTTGCTCGGCACCTCTGACCAGGTCGCCACCGGTAACTTCTCTTACATATCCTAAGGACAGTTCCACGTTTACATCTTCTCCTTAATCATTTCCGCTGCTACCTTCCGATCATCAAAATCCAAGACCTGCCCCATGACTAGTTGATAAGTCTCATGCCCTTTGCCGGCAATCACTATCAAGTCACCTTCTTTAGCAATATGGATGGCATGCTTGATGGCTTCGCGCCGATCCGGGATCACCGCATAGCGGGCTGTCTCAATCTGCTCAAGACCAGGCAGAATGTCATCAATAATAGCCTGGGGATCTTCGGTACGGGGGTTATCAGAAGTAATTATGCAGAAGTTGGAGTATTGCCCCGCAATTGCTCCCATCAGGGGCCTTTTGGTTCGATCCCTATCGCCACCACAGCCAAACACAGTGATCAAGCGGTTCTGTACCAACTGTCGGGCGACCTGCAAGACATTTTCCAGACCATCGGGTGTATGAGCATAATCTACTACCACAGTGTAGTTTTGTCCCAGGTCTATCTGTTCGAATCGACCGGGCACACCCTCAACTGCCGCTAAAGCCTTCTGAATAATGGGGATCGGCACTTTTTCTGCCAGGGCCCAGGCTATCGCTGCCAATGCATTGTATACGCTAAATTCGCCGATTAGTTTCATTTTTATATCAAAAGACTGATTGGCGAAGACCACTTCGAATTGGCTGTTCTTGAGCGTGTTATGAATCTTTACCGCCCGAATGTCAGCAGCAGATTTTATTCCATAAGTATAATACGGTACCTGGGAGGCTTGAGTGAAATACTCTGCTGCTGGGTCATCGCCATTAATGATACAGTAACTAGCTGGTTGGTTTTTTATCATTGTGAACAGCTTAAGTTTGGCATCCCGGTACTTTTCCATAGTTTTATGGTAATCCAAATGATCCTGGGTAAGGTTCGTGAATAATGCCACATCAAAATCAATACTATCTACCCGGCCTAGTTCCAGAGCATGAGAAGACACTTCCATCACTGCATATTCAGCTCCGTTATCAACCAACAGCCGGAAGAATTCTTGGATATCCACAGATTCTGGGGTGGTATGCCCATAATCTTTGCTGATGCTGCCCAGGCGAGCATACAAAGTTCCCATTATGCCTGTCTTTTTTTGTTGCTCATTCAATATAGCCTGGATCAGATGGGTAGTAGTAGTTTTACCGTTAGTACCAGTAACCCCAATAACCCTCAGTTGTCGAGATGGATGCCCATAATAATTGGCTGCTATTTGCGACAATCCGGCGCGAGTATCAGATGTGATAACTAAAGCCACCTGCTTACCTATGTCTACTTTCCTTTCAGCCAGTATTGCCGCTGCTCCTGACTCTACCGCTTGTTGGGCAAACAGATGGCCATCCGTCTTTTCGCCCACTATACAGACAAAAAGATTCCCAGGCCTAACCTGGCGAGAATCATAGCAGATACCAGTTATTTCAGTTGCCAGACTCCCCTGTTCGATCCGATATTCAATACCCTGACATACCTCATCCAACCGCATGAGCTGTCCATCCTTTCGTCAGCTATTCTCCGACGGGTTGAAATTTCACTCTTATGTTCGACCCACTGGTAACAACTTTGCCTGCAGCGGGAGTCTGTTCATAAGCCAGGCCAAAACCCTCTGGCAGTAGATGCAATCCTAAATCAGCCAGAATTTTAGCCACTTCTTTCATGGACTTTCCCTGCAAGTCTGGTATAGTCACCTCAGTATTCTCACCATTTTGCTCAAAGGGTGATAAATATATTATAACCTCAGAATTAAGGTCTATTTTGGTTTTAGCTTTGGGGGTCTGCTGCCAGACAATGTTGCCTTCGCCGGTTACCTTTGCACTTAGACCACGTTCCTTAATTGTTGACAAAGCTTCAGCCAAGGGTAGATTTACTACATCGGGCACTAACACCTGCACCTTTTCCGGTGTAGGTGGCGAAGTTGAGTCGATTTCTTCCCGTTGAGGGACATCCAAATAGCGCAGTGAATCCTCCATGATTGCTTTGAACACGGGGGCGGCGACCCAACCACCATAGTAAGGATAACCCTGAGGAGCATCTACTACCACAATGCATACCAAACGCGGATCATCAGCTGGTGCGAAGCCGATGAAGGAGGCCACATACTCATTGGCCATGTACCCGCCCGTAGGAGCTATCTTTTGCGCTGTTCCAGTTTTTCCAGCCGCCCGATAACCTGGCATATAGGCATTCTTACCAGTACCGTTGGTAACCTCGCCTTCCAGAATAGAACACAATTCCCGAGCAGTATCGGCCGACACCACCTGTCTAACTGTCTTAGGTTCATATTTTTTGATCACCTGGCCATCTTTATCGATCACCTGTTGCACCAGATGAGGCTGCATGAGTTGACCTTCATTGGCTACCGCTCCTACTGCAGCCATTAACTGCATAGCTGTTACCGCATTAGCCTGCCCGAAGGACATGGTAGCCAGATCTATTTGCATGGCTCGTGATTCAGGTACGATAATGCCCTCCGCTTCACCGGGTAGATCTATGCCTGTAGTCTTCCCAAAACCGAAGGCATGTAAATACTTGTAGTACTTTTCCAACCCTAGATCCAGGCCGACCTGTACAAAACCAACATTACATGATTTCTCCACGATTTCAGCAAAGGTCTGATTACCATGAGCAGTGCCACCAGAACAACGAATGGTTTCCTTACCGACTTTAATATGCCCGGGACAGTAAAACTGGCTGAAGGGTCCAACAATCTTTTCTTCCATCGCCATGGCAGCGGTAGCGATCTTCATGGTAGAACCCGGCTCAAAAGCATCATTGATGGCATAATTTCTGCGATTTTGAGCGGGGTATTCCTGATAGTTATTGGGATCATAGGTAGGACGTGATGTCAAAGCCAGTATTTCACCAGTATCAGGATCCATAACGATGGCAGCAGCTGATTTGGCCTGGCGCTCCTTAAATACTTTATCTAGTTCCCGTTCAGTTATATATTGAATGGTTTCATCAATGGTGAGAACTAAATTGGCGCCATCAACGGGGGGGATATACTTATGGGTGGCTTCAGGGATGGGCCGATTGGCAGCGTCGTGCTCCACTACTATTCTGCCCTTGGTTCCCCCCACCAGATCGTTATAATAGAAGTCAACTCCTTCTAACCCGGTGTTATCGACACCAGAAATGCCCAGAATATGACTAGCCAAGGTGTTCTTAGGATAAAAACGACGACTCTCCTCGGTAAGTCCAATTCCAGGCAGGTCAGCTTCTTTTATCTGTTGAGCTTGTTCGGGTTGGATCTGCCGCTTGACCCACTCAAAAGAGCTGTTGCGCGTAATGCGGTCGTATAAATTATTCTCATCCCCATCCAGAATCGCGGCTAGTTTTGCTGCAATCGCCCTCGCTTCTTCCGAAGACACAACCTCAGCGGGGATTGCATATACCGAATCAGCGCTGATAGATATCGCTAATTCCTGGCCATTACGATCATAAATTATGCCTCGTTTGGCCTCCACCGGGATATCCCTCATTCGATTCTGCAGAGCTTTTTCCGATAATTCAGCCCCACGTACAAATTGAACCCAGAAGATGCGGGTACCCAGCAACAGAAAAACTATTGTAAACAAGAAAAAAAGCGTGGCAATACGCTTTCGCACCTGTAGGTTAGTAGTTTGCATAGAGGTTCACCTCGCTGCATTATAAATTATTTTGGGCAAGCATAAGAAGGTTATTGTAGAGTTTATTCAGGGGATTTTGCCCCACCTGACTGGAACTTCCGCTGTTGTTTTCGTCTATTATTACAGGTTCAATTTCCGGTAGCACTGCCACCGTAATGCCCTGTTCGGCCTTTTCCATTCCCAATTCCTGGGCTGCTATTTCAACATAACCCAAAGAACATTTCTCAGCTATACTATACTCTAGGCGATGATTAGCCGTTTCCAACTGTTGTATGTCCTTTTCCAGTTCCACGATCTGATATCCCAAGGTAGACCCTTTTATGCAAAGATAGACCAGAACCAGGGCATAGGCGAACAAAGCCACCGCTGCTTTTACAAAAACCTTACCTTGGGGATTAGATTTTCGATAAGTGCGGCGTACTTTTTTAACCTGGGGTACAGGTCGATAAAAAGACTCGGCATCCCAATTGTTTGAATAATCTAAGCCTGCCTGTATCATTCTATTCTTCCTCCCCGACTAGTAGAACTAGATTTTGCCGGCTACCCGGAGTTTAGCACTGCGTGCCCTGGGGTTACTTTGGCATTCTTCCGCTGAGGGAAGTATCGGTTTACGAGTTATTATTTCCAGTCTAGCCTGGTGATCGCAGGTACATATAGGCAGCTCCAGTGGGCATATACACTGGCGGGCTTCCCATTGCATAAAGCGCTTTACCAGGCGATCTTCCAGTGAGTGAAATGTAATTACACATAGGCGTCCACCCTTACGGAGAAGATCTACTGCCTGAGGAAGTACTGCTTCCACTGCACCGAGTTCATCGTTTACCTCAATGCGTAGGGCTTGAAACGTCTTGCGCGCCGGATGCTTTTCCCGCCTATACTTGGGGGGAACTGCTGACTTAATCAACTCCACCAATTCTAAAGTAGTATCAATCGATCGATCCTGTCGTGCCTTAATTATTCTCCTGGCAATTGAACTGGCGTATTTTTCTTCACCATACTGATACAGTATTCTGGTCAGGTCTGCCTGATCGTAGTTATTGACTACATCCCAAGCAGATAACTTATGGTGTCGGTTCATTCTCATATCTAAACGAGCATCATCATGGAAGCTAAACCCTCTATCTTCAATATCTAACTGAAAAGATGATACACCAAGATCCAATAATACGCCATCCACTTTAGTGATGTTGTAGTTAGCCAGCACTTTGTCAAGATGGCGGAAGTCTTCGTGTACAAAAACGACTCTGGGCTCTTGCTGAAAACTTCTACTGGTCGCTGCCAGGGTATCGGGATCCTTATCCAAGGCCAGGACTTTGGCTTCGGGTCTTAACACCTGCAAGAGTCTTTGCAGATGCCCCCCTCCTCCTACCGTACCGTCCACATAGGTACCGACAGGATTGACCGCTAAATATGATATCGCCTCATTAAGCAATACTGGCAAATGCAAGTTATCGCTCCTAAATGCCGAGATCTACAAGGCTTTCCGCAAGCTGCTCGTACTGCCCGGCCTTTTCCTGATTGTATTCTACCCATTTATCACCGGCCCAAATCTCAGCACGAGATCCTACGCCAATAATGACAACATCTTTATCAATTCCTGCATATTCTCTTAAATTCGATGGCAATACCGTTCTTCCCTGCTTATCTACTTCTAATTCTGAGGCTCCCGAGAAAAAAAAGCGCACAAAAGAGCGAGCATCAGCGCGTGTCATAGGCAATGAATGAAGCTTCTCTTCGATATTACGCCACTCCTTTAGAGGATATAAAAAAATGCAGTTTTCCAAACCCTTGGTAGCCACAAAGCGATCGCTCAACTGATCCCTGAACTTGGCAGGTACAGTTATACGACCTTTGCTATCGAGTGAATGTTGATATTCACCTAAAAACATGCTTGTCATTGGCCCCCTGGTTAAGATGATTCAGGGATGTCAAACCACTTTGCCCCACTTTAATCCACATTATTCTATCTACTGATCTGCATTACCTGCTTTGTGAATATTTTTACATTCTTTTTTTATTGCCATTAAAATAAGAAAAGGCGGAATTTGCCCATTTATAGGGCATTCAGCCTGCTCCACCAAAATACTCGATTGTCAAAAATTGTACTTTTGTCCCGTTTGCTCTGCTACTAAAGTCCAATAAAACAAATTATACACAGATATTAGTCACTAAATGATCCAAATCGGGTTGGAGAATATCCAAGGTTGCCATCTCCCCAGACGCCGGTGGCTGGCTTCAACCCGGTAAACACCGGGACGGGTAACAGCAAAGCGATGCTTGTGCCCCTGGCTGGAAGCCCAGGGTTTTCCATTGCGTATTATCGACACCTGAGCGTGCCGAGGAGTTTTGACATGCAAAGCCATGTTCTCTCGATAGGCTACCTTAGCCCCCATCCCCCACTTTCCCTGAGAGCTTTCTAACATAAAACGAAAGCCCTGACTGTTATGGTAATAGTCACAGCCAACCCAACTGTTACCGGCAGCTAAAGCCTGATAGATCACTTCACGATCATAGCTCAGGCTGCCTTGTAAAGGTGTTTCGGTCAAAATATGCATATTGACGGAATGAAAGCCCACTTGGTAAGATCCAATCACTATAGCTAGCCAGGGCAATCCAATTCGAATCCCGTGAGCATCTGATCCCCCATAAGCAAAAACTGGTTCTCCCCGCATCTGATAGCTGTCAAGGATATCTAGGATAGCGCGATAAGGACCTTTATGTAAAGACACCGACGGCCGTATGATCAACAGCAGACCGCGCCATACACTGGTCAATTCATCACGCCAGCGTGATAGGTAGTTCCATATTTCTATACCCTGAAACCCTCTTACCGACCAATCTGTCCACTCAAAAACCAGTCCCTTATGATAAAATTTTGAGCCTTTCTCCACCGGGTGGGCAATAACCCCTATACCCTGCTGTTCATTGACTTCATCGATCACCTGTTGGGGTTGGTTTTCATTATCGGCCACCACCTTATCGATATTAACAGCCAGATAATGATGGCTGTGTTCATTTACTTCCATGCCGATCAGGAGCAATGTTTTATCGTAATATCCTTCCTGTCCCTGATCCAATCCAGCCAG
>DBRE01000112.1:18367-27515 GCA_002305535.1 Syntrophomonas sp. UBA1376 | reverse complement strand
ATGGGTAGCCTCCTACCCGATTGTTGCTATGACGAGGATCAATAGCACATTCGGTATGAACGCAAAATTACTTATTATTACGAGGGGGATTTATTATGGCATGTTTTCTTGTACCTGTTGCAGAGGCCGTCGTAATGACAGTTATCACCAAAGCTGCAGAATCTAAAGAAACCGAACCGGCAGCCTTGAAGGTTGAAACTGGCAACGGCAGTTTCGAGATGTTGAGCAAAATACCGTTCTCCAGAAAGCTGAAATGGCTCACTAATATGCTTTGGGGCGGCTCCGTTCTGCTTGCCTTTGAGCATGTGTGGCACGGCGAGGTAGTGCCATGGTTCCCGTTCCTGACGGCGGCATCCGACCCCGTCGAGGCGTCGGTGATGCTCTCAGAGATGGCGACCGTCGGTGTGTCCATGGCCGTGCTCGTCACCGCAGTTTGGGGCGTGATGCTGCTGGTAACGAATGCGATGGAGAAGAAGGCTCTCAAAGCGCAGCCCGAGCCAAATTAAGGAGGGCTGTACATGACTTTACTTACCACCGCTTTCGCGGCGATCATTTGCACAATCATCTGGTATAAAAATGCTCCCAAAAACGAAATGAAGGTCGGCATCCTCTGTTGGATGTATTGGGGCGCTTCGCTGATGTGGCTGGTGGACGCGATCTTCGAGTACGCAGAGCTGCACGCGGAATATTTCACTCCCGCGCCGGTTGATATGCTCAACGATTTTTATCTGGGACTCTCCGTCGTTGCGCTGGGCCTGATTATTTGGCTTGTAATTTTGCTCATCAAAGACCCCAAGGGCGTTGTCAAGGTAGCATTGTTCATGAAACAGTAAAAACTGAACAAAGGGGTGGCCCTGCTTTTACTTTGCAGGGCCGCTCTGATTTTAAATGAATTCAATCGTGATAAAGATCACGTTATCATATACGAAGTGCCGCATGGAGTTTAACGACTATTTCAAAACTACACCCTCATGTCGCAATAGCATTTTCGGGAGGCGTTGATTCTGCATACCTGTTGTATGCGGCGGTCAATTATGTGCAAAAGGTTCAGGCATATTATGTCAAATCCGCTTTTCAACCTGGTATTTGATCTGATTCATTTATTGCAGAGCCTTCATTTATCTTAGAACTTTCAAGCCGTTGTATATTGCCCTTTATGACCTTTTGCCTTGCAGCAGGATTTACAGTACTATTCATAGCACTTTGAACCTTTGCCCCAGAAAATGAAGAAGTCAGAGTAACATTTTACTCTGACTATATTATGCACTGGAATGGTGCCAGAGGTGGGACTCGAACCCACACGCCTCGCGGCACACGATTTTGAGTCGCGCTCGTCTGCCAATTCCGACACTCTGGCTAATAGATTGTCAATGCAAACTAAATTATACTGGCGGGAAATCCTCTTGTCAAGCCAGGGGCGGGCTTGCCATGGGCCTGAATAATTGCCAAAGAAGTACTTTGATAGGTAGCTAATAGGATTTATGACAGAAGAAGGAACAGGTTGAAGAAAGGAATTGTGCCCTTAATGGCGAAAAACTTGTTATGATAAAATAGTTGTTAAAGTAAGAGTTCTTTTACAAAGCGATATTTGATCTGTACTTTCAAGTTAAGGAGAAGTATGAATGACGATCGAAGAGCAACTGGTGAAGAAAAGCCTTCAAGGGGACACAATGGCTTTTGAAGAACTAGTCGCCCAGTACCAGGGTAAGATTTATGCGCTGGCATTTAGATACATGGGAAATGAGGAAGACGCTTATGACATGAGCCAGGAGGCTTTTATCAAGGCTTTCCGCTCAATACGATCTTTTAAGGGCGATTCGAGCTTCGGAACCTGGATGTACCGGGTGGCGACCAATGTGTGCCTGGATGAGCTTCGGCGCCGCAAAAGAAGAGTATCGACCTTATCCCTGGACGAACCATTAGCGACCAAGGAAGGGGATGAGGTGGAAAAGGAGTTTGCCGACACATCTCCTACCGCCGACATATTATATGAACAAAAGGAATTCTCCCAATACATACAAAGCCTTCTCGACGAGATGAAACCCGAACATAAGAGTGCTATAGTCCTGCGGGATATAATGGAGCTCAGTTATGAAGAAATAGCAGAGGTTCTGAACTGTTCTATGGGAACAGTTAAGTCGCGGCTGAGTAGAGCCCGTGAAGCTCTACGAAAAAAGTTGGTGGAGAGGGAACTTTTGCCTTAGAGGCCTCGTCTAAAAATGCGAGGAGGAACGGTTCATGAGATGTGAGCAAATAAAAGAAAATTTATCTGCTTATATGGATCAAATGACCAGTAGGCATGAAAACCAGCTTATTGAAGCTCACCTGACCGAATGTGCGACTTGCCGTCAGGAATTAGAACAGCTTCAGCTGCTTCATGCTCTTTTGGCTAATTTGGATGAACCGCAGATTCCTGATGGGTTTGCTGAAGACCTTCATGGGCGTTTGTTAGAGGCAAGGCCCATACTGTTACAGCAGCCCAGCATGAAACGTCCGCGCCAGAAAGGCTGGATCGCAGCTGCTGTTGCAGGTCTGGCTCTGGTGGTAGGTATTGCTGGTAGTTCCTTGTTGCCGGTGGGAAGTATTGCTAATCTTTGGCTGGACGATAAAGCCAAAACCAATCAAACCACAACGGTAGCAGTAGAGGATATAATCCAGCGCTTCCAGCAGTGGAGAGCCAATGAGGAGGAATCTCCTGGCGAAGTGACTAATGAACCTGGCCAAACTGAAGAAATACCTCAGCAACAGGAACAACCTGGGGCAGAGACACCGGCTCAGGTAATTGATGAAGGAAACGGCGATCAGCCTGTACAAATAGCTGAGGTGGATCCTCAGATAGCTGATGTGGTCAAATCACTAATAAAGGTAGACAGCCTGGCTGGATCAATAGATAAGGTGATGGAGATCGCTCAGGCCAATGGAGCAGAATCTTCCCGGTCTTTGGGAACCACCATGCAGGCCATGGATGCTCAAGCTGCCAGAGAGATCAGTATCAAAGCTCCTCGTGATCAAGTAGGTGCGATATTAGACCAGTTGGCAGACCTGGGCAGTGCTAGCGCACCAATAGCGGAGCAGGTGGAGTTAACTGAACAATACCGTGAAGCCGTCATTACCATAGAGGCCATTGACCAAGAGATAGAAAGATTGCAAGACCAGGGCCGCGAAGAAGATCTCCCCCGCATAGAGGATTTGAAAAAGCAATCTAAGATCTGGGGCGAGAAGAAAGCCCAGATCGAGAGCGATGCTAATCTGGTAACCATAAAGGTCTATCTGGTGGAAGAAACAGTCCAACCGTAAGCTGGATAAGAAAAGACCAGTATATGAATAATATGGGCAGGGAAATGATCCCTGCCTATTGAATTTTAAAGTAGTAAGCGACGAAACCACTAAGGTTTAGAAAGTAGGGGAGATCGTGCCACAGGCCAAATTAATGTTGATCGATGGGAATAGCCTGTTATACCGGGCTTTTTTTGCGCTTCCTTTATTACATACCCGGGAAGGGATCTATACCAATGGTATTTATGGCTTTCTGACCATGGTCAATCGAGTCTTGGAGGAACAGCAGCCTACTCATGTGCTGGTGGCCTTTGATAAAGATCGCCATACTTTTCGTAATGAAATCTATACCGATTATAAAGCTAATCGCTCAGCTGCTCCGGATGAATTAAGCGGGCAGTTTGGACTGCTGCGGGAGGTTCTGACAGCCTTGAACCTCGATTTTACTGAAATCCAAGGCTATGAAGCCGATGATATCATTGGCACTTTGAGCCGGATGGCTGAGGAAGCTGGCATTGACACCCTGATTTTGACTGGGGATCGGGATTCTTTGCAGCTGGTATCAGACAAGGTCACGGTTTTGATGACCAAAAGAGGTATTACCGAAATGGAAACATATGACCCCGCCAAAGTAAAAGAACGCTGGGGTGTGGAGCCGAAACAGTTGATCGATGTCAAAGGATTGATGGGCGATACATCGGATAATATCCCTGGGGTACCGGGAATAGGCGAAAAGACGGCTATCAAGCTGATCCAGGAATTCGATAGCCTGGAAAACCTCTATGACAACCTGGGAGCTGTCAAGGGTAAAAAGGTAGTAGAGCGACTGGGCGAACACCGGGAACAGGCTTTTATGAGTCGGGAACTGGGGCGTATCATCCGGGATATCGATATGGAGTGTGATCTGAGAGATTATCTTCGCAAAGATCCCGATTTGAAAAATACCCGGGAACTTTACCACAAGTTGGAGTTCAACAGTCTTTTGCAGTCGTTGGAAGAAAAGGTCAGCGAGCCGCAGGCCTATGAGGATGATAACCTGACTGTGCAGGAATTGACCGACGAGGCTCAGGTAGCCCGTTTTATTGCCAGCCGGGAGGAAAACCAACTAACCGCAGTAATACTGGCAACTGATTATCACCACCCTATGTGGGCCAAGGTGCAGGAGTTCTATCTAGCCACCGAAGATGCCGTTTATCACCTGGAGGTAGGTGAAAAATCGACTTACAAACTGGAATGGCTGCGGCCTTTCTTAGAAGCGTCCTATTTGCCTAAGGTTTTTCACAATGCCAAATACGCCCAGGTTCTGTTAAAGAGACATGGAATCAAACTACAGGGGATCCAAGGTGATACTCTCCTGGGGGCTTACGTTTTTGATCCGGTCTTCGACGGTGAGGAACTCGTCTTGACCGTACAGAAGTTCTTGAATCGCACCATTGCTCGCCACAATCATCTCTTGCTGGCCAGTCAGTTATTACCTTTATGGCAGGCCATCCAAGCACAACTGAGCGAAGAACAGTTGGATCTGCTGCTCAAGGTGGAAATGCCGATGTCCACCGTGCTGGCAGACATGGAGTTTGCCGGAGTCAAAGTGGAAAAGCCTACTCTGGAAGCCATTTCGGCCGAACTAGCGACTGGCATCGAACGCAGCGAAGCAGGGATCTTTGCCCTGGCCGGACAGGAGTTTAACATCAATTCACCTAAGCAATTGGGCAAAGTTCTGTTTGAAGATCTGGGCCTGCGGGTGATCAAAAAGACCAAGACCGGCTATGGGACTGGAGCAGAAGTATTAGAACAGCTGCAGGATGAACATCCTATCATTTCGCAGATCCTAGATTATCGCCAGCTGACCAAGCTGAAATCCACCTATGTGGACGCTCTGCAGGAAATGATCCATCCTGAAACCGGACGGGTGCACACCATATTCAAACAGGCGCAGACCGCTACCGGTCGTCTATCCAGTGTGGAGCCCAATCTGCAAAACATCCCCATAAGGGTCGAAGAAGGCCGCCGCATTCGCAAGGCTTTTGTGGCGCCTGGAGAAGATTGGTGCATCGTTTCNNNNATATACTGATCGATACCTTTAAGCGAGGCATCGATATCCATACCCGCACGGCAGCGGAGATATTCCAGGTACCCTTGGATCAAGTTACGGCTGACCTGCGCTACCGAGCCAAAGCCGTAAACTTCGGCATTATTTATGGCATCAGCGACTTTGGTCTGGCCCGGGATACCGGGGTGAGCCGCAAGGAAGCCAAACAATATATAGAAAAATATTTGGACAGCTATCCCGGAGTACGCCGCTATATGGAAGATATCGTCACCTACGGTATCGAGCATGGCTATGTAGAGACTATATTGAAGCGCCGCCGTTATCTGCCGGACTTAAAGGCCCGCAACAAAATGGTGCAGTCATTTGCCCGACGGATGGCTCTGAATACNNTATCAAGAACTCCAAACCCGCGAGCTACGTGCCCGCATCCTGTTGCAGGTGCATGATGACCTGATCCTGGAAGTACCCTGTGATGAGGTGGATGAAGTAGTATTACTGCTCAAGGACAAAATGGAGCACGCCTGCACTCTGAAAGTGCCTTTGGAAGTCTCAGTCAAAGTCGGCCCCAACTGGTATGATATGGAGTCAGTTGATGTATAGCAGGAAGGAGGTTCCGTCATGCCGGAACTGCCAGAAGTTGAAACTATTCGCCGCTCAATATTAAGCAATGAAAATGCCATCCTGGTCAAGATCGACATCTTCCATCCCGGCATCTTGAGAAGGCAGGACTTCGACCCGGCTGAATTATACGGACAGCCCATCAGAAGGATCGCCCGCCGAGGCAAGTTCTTGGTTTTCTTTATGCAGGAAGAACGCCATATCATCGTGCATCTGGGTATGAGCGGGCGTTTTTATATGATTGAAAAAGGGCAGGAGCTGTCGGGTAAGCACATCCATGCGGTCTTGCATCTGGATAATGGCCGTCGCCTGGTTTACCAAGATGCGCGCCGTTTCGGAGGCTTAAGGTTTGTCATCGATATTGAGGATTTTTTCTGTCGCATGGGTTGTGAACCACTGGAAGATGAATTCAACGCTGATCTTTTGGCTAAACTGGTGAAAGACCGGAAGGTAGCGATCAAAACTCTAATGTTAAATCAGAACCTAATTGCCGGGATCGGTAATATTTATGCAGACGAGGCCTTGTTTGCTGCCGGGATACTGCCGCAGCGGCCGGCTGGGTCATTGACCACAGTGGAAGTGGAAAGGTTAACTCAAGCCATAAAGCAGGTGTTGAACGAAAGCATCGAACAACGTGGTACCACCTTTCGTGATTTTCGCGATGGGTACAATAAATCGGGAGGTTTCCAGCATCATCTGCAGGTATACGGTCGTATAAACGAACCCTGCCGCCTGTGCGGACGCCCCTTAGCCAGGGAGCGTATTGGTGGGCGCAGCAGTCACTACTGTCGGCATTGTCAGTCTTAAGGGTCTACTGGTAATCACACTTTGCTGTTTCTATCCATATAGTGAAGGTAAAACAATTAATAATGGATAGGAGTAGCACCACATGGAATATCTGGCCGCTATGCTGTTTGCTCTGGCGGTAAGTGCCGATGGTTTTGCTGCCGGGGTTGCTTATGGTGTAAGAAAGATCCGTATTCCGGTGATACCTCTGCTGGTTATTTCGGTGTCATCGGCCGCAGCGGTTACGCTGTCCATGGTTTTTGGAACTGGATTGGCCTCTGTACTTGATCCCAGGTGGGCTTCACATATAGGTGCGCTGCTGTTACTAGCGATTGGTGGCTATTTCTTGCTGGGGGCTTTTCGGGAAACCATCAGCAATATGAACACTGATCCGCAAGAACCGCTGTTGAGCTTTAGTATCAAGACACTGGGTATAATTGTCCATATTCTCAAAGAACCGTCTACCGCCGATTTTGATTCATCGGGAGACATAAGTGTTCGCGAAGCTGCATTTCTGGGTTTAGCTTTGGCTTTGGACGCCCTGGGGGCGGGGATCGGTATCGCTCTGACCGGAATGAACATTTTGTTTACCGCCCTATGTGTGGGTATGGTAAAATTTATATTAGTGAACTTTGGAATGTGGGTAGGTCGATACTGCAAGGGCAACAGAGTGACCGGGGCAGCGTCCCTGCTGTCAGGTCTCATTCTGGTGGTCATTGGCCTGATGGAATTTATGTAAAGTCGGTGATAACATGAAAATTATTGGCCTTACGGGGGGTATCGCCAGCGGCAAGAGCACGGTATCGCGAGCCTTGCGGGAACTAGGAGCCATAGTTATTGACGCCGATGAAGTAGCCCATACTATCATGGAACCGGGCAAACCGGCCTGGGAGGACATCATAGAACACTTCGGATCGGGCGTTCTCAATGCTGATCAGACCATTGACCGTGAAAAGCTGGGAGCCATTGTGTTTAATAATCCGGAACGATTGCAGGTTCTTAATCAAATCACTCATCCCCGGGTAGGGGAACAATTCAAACAGATCATCACAACACTTAGAGCTGAAAAATCAGACGCTGTTTTGTTCATGGAGGTGCCTCTCTTATATGAGACCCATATGGAGAGAATCTGTGACGAAGTATGGGTAGTATGGGTGGATGAAGAGACGCAGATACAGCGATTGATGAAGCGGGACGGGCTATCGCGCGAAGATGCCCTCAAGCGCATAGATGCCCAGATGTCTTTGGATGAGAAGGCGCGTCGAGCTGATTTCGTTATTGACAACCGTTACAGTATTGAGGAAACAATAGCGAGTGCCACCAAATATTACAACAATATTTTAGCCAATTCCTAAATACTATTAATCATAACTAGTTGGCTGGGGGTTTAATCTATTGAAACCAAAAACCAGAAGACGTTTTTCCATCGTGCTCTGGCTGGTAATACTAATGTTTCTGGCAGTGATATTGACCTTTCCTAAATGGATCACTGTTTTTTATCCGCAGCCACATCGTGACCTAGTATTCAATGCTTCTCTAGAACACCAGGTAGATCCTTATTTGGTGTTTGGAATCATCAGAGCCGAGAGTAAGTATCAATCACAAGCCCGCTCTCCGGTAGGGGCGATTGGGTTGATGCAGATAATGCCCGCCACCGGTCAATGGATCGCCGAACAACAGGGGATCGAAGAATTTGACCCCAGCCATTTGCAGGATCCCCAGATCAACATAGACTTCGGATGCTGGTATCTGGCTAGCTTAAGTGCAGAATTTGACGGACAGATCCCACTGGTGGTAGCCGCTTACAATGCTGGAAGAGGAACCGTGCAGCAGTGGATAGCCGGCGAAATATGGAATGGGGATCCTGAACAGTTGGAAAACGTACCATTTGAGGAAACCCGCAATTATGTCCACAATGTATTGAAAAACTACCAGGCCTATCAGGTCATTTATTCCGATCCGTAGAATTGATAAGAGATTGCCCCATGTTAATAATAGGAAAAAAAGGAATAAAACAGGGGTGCGTCAAATACAATGTCCTCAGAAGCATTTCCGTGCGAAGGGGGCATTTTTTATGTACCTGTCCTACCGAAAAGTGGCGGTGTTAACTGTTCTTATGGGACTTGCCCTAGCGGCAGGCGGAGCTTTTTACTGGTATCAGCAAGCTATTTATACGGCTAGTTTGGATACGCGTCCACTTAAGGTTGGCATAGTAGGCGAAATCGATACTCTGCAGCCTGCCCAGTTGGACAGTCCAGAAGAACGACTGCTTGCCTCAGCACTATACGAAGGGTTAGTGGCTTATGACGAACGAACCAGTAGCATCAAGCCGCGCTTGGCCCGCAGTTGGAAGTATTCAGCCGATCATAAAACTTTAGTTGTGGAGCTAAAGAAAGTTAACTTTAGCAATGGCCAGCC
>DBRE01000112.1:17667-18351 GCA_002305535.1 Syntrophomonas sp. UBA1376 | reverse complement strand
AGCCAGGCTCGTTTGGAAGGACGCACTCCCACTATTGCTGGGTTGGAAGCAGTAGATAGCAATACCCTGCGTATTCGCCTGGAAAAGCCCAACTCTGCTTTCTTACATATGCTTACCAATCCAATTTTTTGGGTGTATGATGAAGCTGAGACTACCGATCCCTCCCCGGGAACTGGACCCTTTATACTGCAAGCATCCACTGAAGATCATACCATTGTTATGACCCGAAATGAAAAGTATCATCAAGGCCCGCCCCGGCTCAGTGCCTTGCAGTTTGCGCTATATGCCGAACCCTACCAGGCTTTCGGCGATTTCAAAATCAATAAACTGGATTACGTTAACCAGGTGCCCCTGACCGAGATAAAAAACATCAAGAATGACCCTGATTATAAGGAAAGGTTGGTGGAACGGTACCTGTGGGAGACCTACAGTTTGGGATTCAACATGAACCGTGCACCTTATGCTGGCAACTATCTGCTGCGGCGCGCCCTTAATTATGCCATTGATCGCAATGCCATCATCGAGACGGTATTGGCAGGATCGTATCGCGCTGCCAAAGGAGTGATCCCGATGGGCATGCCTGGCTACAACAAACAACTGCGTGGCTATGCTTATGACCCCGAAAGAGCCAAAGAATTACTGGCCGAAGCCGGATATCCGGGCGGAGAAGGACTAAAACCATTG
>DBRE01000112.1:0-17657 GCA_002305535.1 Syntrophomonas sp. UBA1376 | reverse complement strand
CAGTTGCAGGATATGGAATGGGATTATTATAAGAAACAAGTTAATGCCATGGATCTTACCTTGTTTAGAGTGGGCTGGCATGCTGATTACGCTGATGCCGACAACTTTCTGTTTGGAATGTTTCATAGCTCCAAGGTGGGAATAAGCAACTACTCCGCTTACAACAATCCTCAGGTCGATAAGATCCTCGATGCCGCCCGGGCGGAGACCAAAAGCAATGAAGAACGCTTGAAACTGCTGCAGCGTGCCGAAGAGATAATCGTAGACGATGCCCCGATGCTATGGCTTTTCCAAAAGAAAGCTGCTGCCTTGAGCGGGGAAAATGTTCGTCATTTGGAGATGGATGGCCTGGGGATGGTCGACTGGTTCAAAGCCGAGCTCTTAAAGCCATCCGCCGACGGAGGAGGAAGCAGCCCTTCCGAGGAACAAGTGTAAACAGATAAATTGATTCAGATCCCTTCAGCCCGTGCCGCAAAGCCCGGGCTTATTTTGTCTCTCACCACCACCTACCGCAGCCGAAACAGAAAAGAATATAAATTGAGGTTTGCGAAATCAAGCCAATAGACGCTGAAACCCTTCATTGACACTAATTACAGGCTGTTGTATAATACTCGTTGTCGGGTGAGGACTCACTCGATCAACTTCATATTTATAATTTGTGTCGGAGTGGTGGAACGGGCAGACACGTACGTTTGAGGGGCGTATCCTTAACCGGGTGCGGGTTCAAGTCCCGCCTCCGACACCATACTAGCCAATTACCAAGGGTTTTAAGCCGTTTTAGGTTTAAAACCCTTTTTCGTATTGAATCATACCAGCCAGCTAATTCTCATCTTTATATATCTTTAAAAACAAAGGATTTATTATCTATTGCCCGCATGGTAGCCAATATCCCGTCCAAATGATCGCATTCGTGCTGTAATAATTCAGCTAAATCCCCCTCTAACTCCCAGGAACATGGCTTCCAATCTAGATCCATGAATTCGATGGTACATCTTTTGTGCCTCAGCACACGAACATACAAATCGGGGAAAGACATGCAATCGTCTAAGACCTCCATCATTTCTTCATCTGGAAACTTCAAAACCGGATTAATAAATACAACGGGATGATCCAAAAACATATAGATGATCCTTTTTTGGATTCCGATTTGAGGAGCAGCAATGGCTCGTCCAGCACCATACCGGTTTCGATAATCCATTAAGGTATCGTGTAAGTTGGTAATAGTGTTCCTAATCTGGCTGATTTCCTTCTTATCAACTTCAGCAGATACTTCATATAATTGTTCGTCTCCCAATAGCAATATTTTTCTTACCATTGTATTAACCTCCATTAGAAGCGCGGGGACGTTCTGGTAGCGTCCTCACTACCACGCCTTAAAAAGAAGCATATAGCGCGGCCCGGGAGATAGTCAACTAAAACATGGGGACGGTTTAAGACCACTGGAAGAGTAGCGTGTTATTTTGAGGCGTAGCCGAAGAATCTTCACTGGTACTAGAAGGGAAGATACTTGGGTCGTTCCCTCCTCAGGATGATAGATCACAACCGAACCGGGGGACGATTTGACACATATTGGTATGTTTGCTGTTTGCCCATGTGAACTCCACAAAACCTCTATTATCGGCTCTGCAGACGGGAGGGTAATCCTCGCATAAGTAGAATAAGTATAAATAGAGGTAATGGATTTTGGAACAGTCAAGATTATGGACGAAAGAGTTCGTTATTAACGCTCTTATAAATTTTTTCGTTGCGGTGAACTTTTATTTATTGATGGTCATTATTTCAGATTAAGCCATAAAAGAGTTTGGGTCGGCTCCCAGTGAAGCTGGCTTTGCGGCGAGTATATTCATTATTGGCGCACTTGTTGTGCGTCTTTTTGCCGGAAAATTACTGGTGCACATAGGCTATAAAGAGACCCTTGCCCTGGGAGTTATCACTGGTTTGGTGATGACACTCTTCTATTACGGAGTCGATAATGTTTTGCTTCTTTATGTTGTCCGCTTTTGGCATGGGGCATCATTTGGGATAACAACTACAGCATCCGCGACCATAGTGGCCGATATCGTGCCCAGAAATAGAAGCGGCGAAGGTATTGCCTATTACTCTTTGAGTCAGATACTGGCAACTGCCATTGGGCCTTTCTTAGGTATGTTCATTAGCCAGCATGGCAGTTACAATATGATGTTTACTGTGTGTGCCATAGCTTCCGCTATCAGTATTTTCATGCTGCCTTTCTTATCCCTGCGCAAAAAAGAACTCACCGCTGGACAAATGCAAGAAATGCGCGGTTTGAAACTGAGTAATCTGATCGAGTTGCCGGTCATCCCGATTGCTGTCATATGTTTAATTGTTTTCATGTGCTACTCAAGTATCATTTCTTTCCTGGCCGTGTATGCCCAAGAAATAGATTTGGTGGAAGCCGCCAGCTTCTTTTTTATGGTCTATGCCCTGGTAGTGCTGATTTCAAGGCCTATTATCGGACGGGTCTTTGATGCCCGGGGCGAGAACACCATAATGTACCCGGCAATTTTGATTTTTGCGACGGGAATGCTCCTATTTAGCCAAAGCAATATTGGTTATCAACTATTATTTGCGGCAGTTTTTGTCGGTATTGGATTTGGGGCTATTCAATCCAGTGCTCTGGCTATCGCGGTCAAAATAACCCCGTCCCATCGTCTGGGACTAGCCAATTCAACCTACTTTACGTTTTCGGATCTAGGAATGGGAACCGGCCCCTTGTTGGTTGGAATTCTTATACCTTACCTTAGCTACCGGGGGATGTATGCCGTGGTAGCTGTGATTCTGCTGGCATGCTTGTTCTTGTACCATTTTCTGCATGGAAGAACGCTGAATTCTAAGATAAGAGAAGCCTCCCTTGATATTCCGTCTTGACTAATTCCGTCCGCATTGATTTGCTTCACCCACCCCCCTCCTCTATCTATAACCAAAAGCAATTTGTTGTATAACCGCAATCATGATATGCTGAAAGATAAATAAGGGAGAGGGGTCAGTGTTATGGAGAAGATGTCTTCGGTGGAGGATTTCGCGAAGATTAGAGAAGTAAACATTTTATTGATAAAGGAAGCTAAGGAAACCGGACAGAAAGTGGTGGGCATCTACTGTACTTATTGCCCTCAGGAACTGGTTCTGGCGGCCGGAGCCATTCCGGTGAGTCTATGCGGAACCAAAGAGGATCCTATTGCTAAAGCCGAGGAACACCTGCCGCGCAATCTCTGTCCATTGATCAAATCGTCTTATGGTTTTGCGGTTAGCGATACCTGCCCATTTTTCCATTTCTCAGATCTGATCATCGGCGAGACTACTTGCGATGGCAAGAAGAAAATGTTTGAACTGATGCAGGAGATCAAACCGGTGTTTGTTATGCAGCTGCCCCATTTGAATCAGACCCAGGCTTCTATGGATATGTGGATAGATGAAATGCGTCGTTTGAAGGGTTTCCTGGAAGAAAAGCTGGCAACTGAGATAACCGATGAGGCTATTTGGCAGGCTATTGATGTAGTCAACCGGGAAACTGCTGCGGCTAAAGCTATATGTGATCTCAATCAGGTAGAGCCGCCTCCGTTAAATGGTTTGGATCTGTTGACTGTTACTTGGTCACGGGGATTCAACTCTAACAAAGAAGAAGTTATTGCCATGCTGGATGGTCTGCAAAAAGAATATAGCTCTACAGATAAGGAGTCAACGCCCCGTAAGCCTAGAGTCCTGCTGACTGGTTGCCCAGTTGGGTTGGGTACGGAAAAGGTCATTCGCCTGGTTGATGAGGTGGGTGGCAATGTAGTAGCTATGGAAAACTGCTCTGGCTATAAGACTTTGGAGCTGCAGACTGATACTGAATATGATGATCCTTTGGTTGCCTTAGCCCATAAATATATATCCATTCCCTGTTCCTGCATGAGCCCTAACCCCTACCGTATGGAACTACTGGAGCGGATGATGAATGATTTTAAGGTGGATGCGGTCATAGATCTTACCTGGCAGGCTTGTCATACTTATAATGTGGAAGCCTATGAAGTAAGTAAACTGGTGAAAAGTAAAGGTATTCCTCACTTGCACCTGGAAAGTGATTATTCCAACTCGGATCTGGAAAGTATTAAAGTCCGGATCGAAGCATTATTGGAGATGGTTGAGCAATGATCTCTATTGGACTGGATATTGGCTCAGTAGCCGCCAAAGGAGTGTTGATCCAGGGGGGGCGACAATACCAGATGATGGTTCCCACTGGTTGGAGCCCTCGTACTGCGGGGGAACAGCTTATTGATGATTTACTGCAAAGCTCCGGTCATCGACCCCATGACGTGCATAGTATCGTTGTGACCGGATATGGACGGGTAGCTGTTATGGAGGCTTCCCGAACTGTTACGGAAATAAAATGTCATGCCCGCGGTGTGGCTGAACTATACCCACAGATTCGTACCATTATCGATATTGGAGGGCAGGATAGCAAAGTCATTCAGATCGACAGCCAAGGCCGGGTAGTTGATTTTGCCATGAATGACAAGTGCGCGGCTGGTACAGGACGGTTTTTGCAGGTTATGGCCAATGCCCTGGGGCTGGACGTCAGTGAACTGGCTGCTTATGAAGATCCGGAGCAAGCTGCGACCATAAACAGCATGTGTACCGTTTTTGCGGAATCGGAAATCATTGGGTTGCTGGCTCAGGGAGTTGACAAAGGTAGCATCATAGCAGGCTTGCATCTTTCGGTTGGTAAGCGGGTAGCCGCCATGGCCAAGCGTCTAGGAATTGCTGGCGAAGTAGCCTTCACCGGAGGAGTGGCCATGAACCAAGGTGTAAAGAGGTCGTTGGAGCAGGAATTAGGATGTAAGGTACTGGTGCCGGAGGTTTGTCAGTTTACCGGCGCACTGGGTGCAGCCCTGATCGGTCTGGATGCAGCAGCTTAAAAATGTTCCCTTGACAATTATTCATAAATGAGAACACGGGGCGATATGGACATCGCCCCCTTGTTGGGGCAAGGAGCTTAGGACTGGTGTTTTTTCGCTTCTTGGAGGAATGCGGGAATGAATTTTTCCAGGTCTTCCACTATGCAGATGTCGGAGTAGCGGAAAATTGCAGCTTCAGGGTCGCGGTTGATGGATACCACGGTTTTGGAGTCTTTCATGCCAGAGATGTGCTGTGCGGAACCAGATATACCGCAGGCCACGTAAAGCAGTGGTGAAACTTTTTTGCCAGTTAGACCTACTTGGGCATTATACTCTATCCATCCGTTATCACAGGCCACCCTAGATCCGGCAATGGCCGACCGCTTAAAGCAGGAAGCCATGTCTCGTATCATCAATAGGTTTTCGGCTTGGCCGATACCTTTGCCGGCGGCAACGATCACTTCGGCGTGATCGAGCTCGGTGTTGGACTGATCCGGAATGCTGAACTGAACATGGGAGGTAAGCTTTGGCTTGATGTCGGCATCAATAATCCTGGTAATGCCGGGTTCTGCCTGCCAATCAGGGGCGGGGAAAGCACCCGGGAGAACGGTTATGACCAGGGGGGCCTTACCTACTCCATACAGCAGATCGAGTTTGCCATGAAAGCCGCTCCGGCGGTAGGATATGCTGTCTCCGGTAATTTCTATTCCGCTCACTGAGGTTAGGCAACAGCCTTCGAGCAGAGCGGCTAGGCGGGGAGCGTAATCGTATCCGGTGGATGTGTGGGCGATAATGATGATTTTAGGCTTTATCTGTTCTGTTGCCAAGAGGGCAGCTTTTTCCCATCCCTCGCAGGTGTATTGAGCCAGGCCGGGGCTGTTAATTACCAGTAGATCTGCACCGGATATAGAACATGGCTCAGTGATAAGACCTGGCAGAACAGCGGTTAGGCGGGAATCGTAGTGGTCGGCAATCTGGGTCGCACAAGCAATTAGCTCATCTGTAACCGCGAGTATCCGACCTTCGCTCTGTTCGCACATTATCATGATGGAGTGACTCATACGGTTCTCCTTTACAGCAGGGATTTTTCACGGAGCATTCGCCATAGCACCGCCGCCTTTTCGGCAGTTGTTCCTTCCAGTCTTATTCCGGCCCGATCCGAGCCGGCCTCCTGGATCTTCTCAACGGTTTCGCAGCTTACTACTTTAAGCAGACTATTTTCAAGACGAATTTGAATAATTTCGGTGTTCTTGGCCCGCATGACGTTGGAAAGTGAAGGGTAACGGGGCCGATTGATTCCGGACTGCACGCCAACCAGGGCAGGCAAGGTTAAGTCCATGGAACACCTGTGGCCTGAATCAAGCTCTCTCTCTACTTGAATGGAGCCTTCTAATCCATTGACGGATAGCTTCATAACCGAAGTGGCAGAGGGGATGCCCAACCGGGCGGCCAGCATAGGTCCGGTCTGACCAGACATCATGTCCTCTGACATCACTCCCGTTAAAATCAGATCGTATTTCATGTCATGGCAGAATTCAGCAATAAGGCGTGATTTTATAGAAGGGCTGAGGTAGTCTTCGCTGTCGATAAAAAGGTGAAAACCCCTATCTGCTCCCATTTCTAGGCATCTTCTTATGGCGGACTTGATCCGCTCGGGGCCGATCGACACGATGTCTACCGTGGTTCCGGGGATCATTTCCCGGATACGTAAGGCCTCTTCCACGGCATGTTCATCGTAACGGTTGATCCAGTAAGAAGTATATTCACCGTATTCTGCCCAAGTCTTCTCCTGGTTGATCATGGGTCTCGATTCCGGGTCAGGAACCTGTTTTATACATGTGAGTATTCTCATATCCGTCCTCTGTCCGAGATTACTGAAAAAGTCCCCAAACTAACGCTGCTTTTTGTAATTGTCATCCTGAGGGAAGAACGACCAAATGATCTTTCCCACTGCTACCAGTAAAGATGCTTCGGCTACGCCTCACATGATACTTTTCAGCGGTCTCCCTTTGCTCTTTGTTTTCACACTACGGATTACTTGGTGAGTTCTTGGCATACGATTTAATTATAGTAAATATCATTCCCTATAAAAGGTCAAGAAATAAATGAACGTTCGTATTTTTTTACTTGACATTCTTACAAATATTAACTATCCTAGACGCAAGAAGAAGGAGAATTATATGCGTGAGTTGATATTCATTCGTCATGGGCAGGCCTCTTTCGGCCGAGGGGATTACGATATCCTTTCTGAGCGAGGACGGGAGCAGGCTTTTCTGGTTGCCCAATATTTGTTGAACACCGGCGTGTTGTTTGACCGAGCCTACTCTGGAACTCTACAGCGTCAGGTAGGGACAGCTGAGGTCGTCCTGGATCACCTGCGGGCGAACACTGTCAGCACTCCACCACTCAGGCAAATCAAGGAATTGAATGAGTATCAGTTTGAGAGGATAATGAGCCACTATGTTCCACTGGTAGCCCAAGAGGACGCGTCTCTGCAACCTCTTGTCGAGGAACTGTTAACGGATAAGAGAGCGTTTCAACTGGTTTTTGACCGGGTCATGACCAGGTGGCTTGGTGATGACTCCAGTCTGGAAAAAGTGGAGGGCTGGATCAGGTTTAAAGAGAGGATCGAGCAGGGCATTTATCAGATCACCAGTACAATGGAACAGAACAGCCGGGTAATTGTCTTTTCTTCGGGAGGGGTAATATCGACTGCATTACATATAGCTACTGGCATGTCACCCTATGAAGCTATACGCATAGGCTGGGGACTTGTCAATACTTCGATGACGAAATTCCGGTTCGGCAGCTCAGGCCTCATTTTACATTCGTTTAACAATTACCCGCACCTGGAAGGTTACCGAGCGGGTGAACTTATAACTTACCGATAAGGAGGAGAACAGATGGATTTCACAGTATCTGACAAGATGAAGACGATTACTGGCATGATAAATGAGTTTGTTGACAAAGAATTGATACCTTTGGAACACGAGTTTCTCATCAAGGATTTTACATTACTGGAGCCGATATTGGAAGAGAAACGAAATATGGTCAAACAAATGGAGCTGTGGGCACCCAACCAGAGTAAGGAATACGGCGGTATGGGGCTTAACCTGGTGGAGCATGGGCTGGTGTCAGAGGCTCTGGGCAGAAGCCCCCTCGGCCATTATGTGTTCAACTGCCAGGCGCCGGATGCAGGCAACATGGAGATCCTGCACATGTTCGGGACAGAAGAACAGAAGGAGAAGTACCTGCTACCGCTTGTCGAAGGCAAGATACGCAGTTGCTTTTCCATGACCGAGGTGGAGATGCCTGGTTCCAATCCCGTAATGATGGATACCACGGCCGTAAAAGACGGCGACGACTATGTAATCAATGGCCAAAAGTGGTACACGACCGCTGCTGATGGCGCTCATTTCACCATATGTATGGCTGTAACTGATCCCGATGCGCCTCGTCACCAGCGGGCCAGCATGATCATCGTCCCTACTGACAATCCGGGTTTCAATTTAGTGAGGAACATACCGGTAATGGGACATGCGGGAAGCGGTTACCCCAGCCATGGCGAAGTGTTGTTTCAGTCCTGCCGGGTTCCGCAGAGCAACCTGCTGGGGCAGGAAGGCCAGGGATTTGCCATTGCCCAGGAGAGGCTGGGGCCGGGACGCATCCACCACTGCATGAGGTGGATCGGTGTGTGTAATCGGGCTTTTGAGTTGATGTGCCACCGGGTCAATCGGCGCATGATCACGCCTGACGGTAAGACTCTGGCTACCAAGCAGATCATCCAGGCTATGGTCGCTGAGTCGGCAGCGGAGATCCAGGCGGCCAAGCTCATGACCCTGCATGCAGCCTGGAGGATTGATAATCTGGGACAGAAGGCCGCCAAGGTCGATATATCGCTGATCAAGTTTTACGTGGCCAACGTAATGCAGAAGGTTGTGGATAGGGCTTTGCAGGTGCACGGTGGTCTGGGTATGACTGATGATACCATACTGGCATATTTCTTCAGGCATGAGCGGGCGGCCCGGATATATGATGGTGCTGATGAAGTGCACAAGATGAACGCAGCCAAGGGGATACTGAGAGAATACGAAGAGAAAAACTAGGAAACGAGTGCCATAGAAATGACGTACAACGAATTTAAAAAAATAGTAAAAATATCCAAGGAAGAGATCTCGGGTCAGATACTGGAGAGGAACCGTGACTCCATCAAGGTCAAGAAGGAAGAAAAGGTGATCGAAAACCTAATAAGGATTATCGATGCGACTCTTAAGATCTGCAGCAAAAAGAGTTTCCAGGCCATGAGCATTAGGGATCTTTCTGCTGAATCAGGCCTGAGTGGCGGGGCCCTATACTCTTACTTTTCTAGCAAGGAAGAACTACTGGTTCTGATCCAGACGCAGGGCAGGGAAATCGCCAACCGGGTGTTGGTTGATCAGGTCGTAAAGTCCAGCGATCCGGTTGAGAAGCTGAGGATAGCGATCAAGTCACATATTTATCTTTCCGAAGCCATGCGCAATTGGTTCTATTTTACCTACATCGAGGCCCGGAACCTCCCCAAAAATGAGCAGAAGCTGGCGATCGAGAGCGAGCTTCAGACCGAAAAGTTATTCATTGACATAATTAATGGAGGCATTGAGGAAAAGGTCTTCAGGGATGAGAACGTGGTGCTGGTTGCATCGGTGATCAAAGCGATGCTACAGGACTGGTACCTGAAAAGTTGGAAGTACAGGAACCGCAAAGTGTCTGTGGATGATTATGCTGACTTTGTGATCCATGTGGCGGAGTCCATACTGCTTATTTAAATCCAAGTAAGGGGGGATGAATGTAGTGAATGATCGCGCGACGTCTATAAGAAGCGGCGAGGAACTTGACGCCAAAAAGGTTCTGGATTTTCTGCGAGATAGTGTACCCGGTCTCAAAGGGGAGGTGGAGATAAAGCAGTTCCCCAGTGGGTTCTCCAATCTGACCTATTTGGTAAAGGTCGGGGAGCGGGAAATGGTATTGCGTCGCCCGCCATTTGGCAGGAAGGCCAAGACCGCGCACGACATGGGGCGCGAGTATAGGGTGCTTAGTTCGCTGAAGCCGGTGTTTCCCTATTGCCCACAGCCACTGGTATATACCGAGGACGAGGCTGTTATGGGATGCCCGTTTTATGTGATGGAACGAATTCCGGGTGTTATACTGCGAAGAGACCTACCCAAAGGAATGGAACTAAGCCCCCAAGAGGCCCGCACCCTAAGTGAAAATCTGATCAAGGTACAGTGCCAACTACATACGGTGGACTACGTGCAGGCGGGGCTGGGGGATTTCGGCAGACCAGAGGGCTATGTGAGACGTCAGGTAGAGGGCTGGAGCAAGAGGTACAGAGACGCCAGGACTCCTGATGCCCCGGATTTTGAAAAGGTGATGCAGTGGCTGTACGACAAGATGCCTGGGGAATCAGGAATAGTGGGCATTATACATAACGATTTCAAGTTCGACAACGCAGTGCTTGATCCATCCAATCCCACGGAGATCATCGGCATTCTGGACTGGGAGATGGCCACCCTCGGTGACCCGCTGATGGATCTGGGTTCTTCATTGGGATACTGGGTGGAGAAAGATGACCCGGAAATGATGCAGGCGATCCGCCAGATGCCGACCCATCTTGAAGGCATGCTTACCAGGAAGGAACAATTCGCTCTCTACAGTGAACTGAGGGGCATAAAGACAGACAACTTCGATTTTTACTATTGTTTCGGACTGTTTAGGCTGGCAGTTATTGCGCAGCAGATATACTACCGATTCTATCATGGGCAGACCAAGGATGAGAGGTTTGGGATGCTGATAGCTGCAATCAGGGTATTAGAAGCCACTGCACTACAGGTCATTGAAAAATCAGACCTCTAGAGTATAACAAGGAGGACTAGTATGAACATCGATGACGTGAGAAAGGTACTGCTGCTTGGCGCAGGCACAATGGGGCAGCAGATCAGTGTTCCGTGTTCCCTTGCAGGTTATGATGTGGTTATCTATGACATCAATGAAGATGCGCTTACAAAAGCGGTGGAGAGGATTCAGAAGATTCTAAGTGGGTTTGTCCTGATGGAAAAATGCACGCAGGAACAGGCTGATGCAGCCCTACAACGCATATCGATTACTACCGATCCTGAATACGCAGCTCAAGAGGCTGACATTATCAGCGAATCGGTACCGGAAAAGCTGGATCTTAAAGTGAAGGTATATTCACAGTTCAATCAGCTTTGTCCGCAACGCACGATATTCACCACCAACACATCGACTTTTATGCCTTCAATGTTTGCCGAGGCCACCGGTCGGCCTGACAGGTTTCTAGCCCTACATTATCACGACGTAAATGTGACCAACATAGTAGATGTCATGCCTCACCCCGGCACCTCCAAGGAATCCATACAGCTGATCAAAGATTTCGCACTTAAAACCGGCCAGCTACCCATCATGATGGAGAAGGAGCATTCGGGCTATGTGTTCAACTATATGCTGGGGGCTTTGCTGAGCGCCGCGCTGGCGCTGAAGACCAAAAACGTCGCTTCAATAGAGGACATTGACAGGGCATGGATGGGAGTAACGCATATGAAGGCCGGACCGTTCGCTCTAATGGATGGAATAGGTCTGGACACGATGCTCAGTGTGACCGAATATCTGGCTGAGAAGAACAACGACAAACACGCGCGTAAGCATGCGCAATTCATCCGCAGTTACGTAGAAAAGGGTCATCTTGGCAAAAAGACTAAAAAAGGGTTCTATGATTATACGTAGCCTGCTTTTACCGAGCCGGAATTTCTCTAGGTGTAGAATAAAAGAGGGGGGAGTGGCATGATAGTAGATTTCAGCTTAAAAGGAAAAGTGGCGATAGTGACAGGTGCGAGCCGCGGTATTGGAGCAAGCCTAGCCAAGGCTCTGGCTGAGTATGGAGCTGAGGTGGTCATCACCAACAAGACCATGGAGGGTCTGATGGAAGTCGAGGAAGCGATCAAGGCCGCGGGTGGTAAGGCCGTTTCCAAGGCCTGTCACAATGGAGTACTGGCCGAGATCGAAGACCTGTTCAAATTTGTTGAGTCAACCTTTGGCCGGCTTGATATTCTGGTGAACAACGCGGCTATGAACTTCTACTTCGGAGGAGTTATCGACGCGTCTGAGGACGTATGGAACAAGACTATGGATGTAAACCTGAAAGGCAGCTTTTTCATGTGCCAGCACGGAGCCAGACTGATGATGAAAAACGGCGGCGGCTCAATAATCAATGTGGCATCCATCAATGGCATAAGACCTGCACAGATGCAGGGAGTTTACTCAATCACCAAGGCGGGGGTTATTGCCATGACAAAATCCTTTGCTAAAGAGCTAGCCCATGAAAAGATTAGGGTCAACGCGCTGCTTCCCGGGCTCACGGATACCAAATTCGCTTCGGTAATGGTCAAAAACGAAGATTTGATGGAGCAAGTCCTGCTGCCGCAGATACCGCTACGTCGGGCGGCACAGCCGGACGAAATGTGCGGTGCGGTACTGTACCTGGCTTCAGATGCGTCCTCGTACACGACTGGTGCAACCATAGTGGTGGACGGAGGAGCCCTGGCCTAGACAAATAATGTGGAATGAGGATGTATGAGGGGAAGATTCAAACGGGGCGATACACATCGCCCCGTGGTGTCTCTGTTGGTTCAGGGGATCTATTTACCAGTATACTGAGGCCTTCTCTTTTCCAGAAAGGCCTTCATACCTTCCTTCTGATCAGAACCGGCAAACAGCAGAGACCAAACTTTTTGTTCATGCTCCAGACCGGCTGAAAGTGAGCTATTCTCAGCATAATTCATGGCTTCCTTGGCTGTGCGCAGAGCAGCCGGACTCTTGCGGGCTAGTGATCTGGCCAGCTTGAAAGCGGTTTCCTGCAGCTCGGCTACCGGCACTACTTTGTTAACTAAACCGATACTTAAAGCGGTTTGGGCATCGATGATCTCACCGGTCAAGACCAGATATCTAGCCCGGCTCCAGCCAATAGCCCGTCCCAGACGCTGGGTGCCGCCGCAACCGGGGACGATCCCCAGATTGATTTCCGGCTGGCCAAATATGGCGTTATCTGCAGCGATGCGGATGTCACAAGCTATGGATATTTCCGTGCCACCACCCAATGCCGGTCCGGCGATAGCGGCGATATAAGGTTTGGGAGAAGAGGTAATAAGGCTCACCATGTACCCGGCGTCGGCGATGAATTCTTCCATTTCCTGCACCCCTGCTTCAGACATGTAAGGGATATCACCACCGGCGGCAAAAATATGATCACCGCCAGTAATAATTACAGCTTTGACCTCGGGGTCATTATTGAGCTCGGTAAAAGCAGCGGTTAGTTCTGCTACCGTAGTGGGGTTGGTAGGATTCATCTGTTCGGCATTGTCAAATAGAACGATGCCTACCCCTTCCTTCCTTTCCAGTTTCAACAGTTTATACTCCATACAGTTATAGACCTCCTTTTTGACTTGACCTTAGACTACTGCAAATACAGCGGTTTTCAGATACGACCAGGTATACGAACCAAATACTTCCCCCCTTAAAATTACGATTCGAAGAGTATCTCTGTTTCTAATATACCGACAAGTCGCCTGAGCTTCAAGGAGTTTTTGCTTCCTTTGCTTATTAATGGGGCAAAAAGGGACAGTCAATAGAAAATTCCTGCCGGAGATGGCCTGCGCTGGCAGGGTGTTGCACCGGGTGGATAGCGCTAATACGCCCATGATGTGATGGTGGTTGAATGAGATTACAGAAATTTCGGTGGTAGACTGGTTCCAGCTAGTTGTGCGATCTGGGTAATGGGCTGTAATCCTTGGGTAACCAACAACTTAGAGGTGCCCTGCGACAATATTCGGCGGCTGTTGGTATCTTCAACAGCAACATCAGCAAGACATATTGAGCGACCTACCTTGATCCGTCTCCCGGTGGCTACGATAGTACCTTCCTTGATAGAGGCCAGATTATTTACATTGACATCCATGGTGATCAACCCAGCCTGTTCAGGCAGTTCTGCGTAAACAGCCCAGTAAGCGGCTGCATCGATCAGAGCCGAATAAACTCCTCCCTGTATGGCCAGGTAGGGAGAAAGGTGCTTGTGCTCTAGCTCTATTTGCAGGTGTGAAAAGCCCACCCCCATATCTTCAATGGTCATGGAAAGCAGCTGAAAAAACGGGCTTTGGTTTACCAGTTTTATCAATCCTTTGATATGTTCCTCATTAAGCGTCAACCCGCCAACCCCCTTTGGAAATCTGAACTTACCATATATGATAGCAATGTTACGCTAGTATTACTAACACAATAGCGCACCTCTTACAGACCGAAATAGAGGCTCGAACCAAAGGGTGTCGAAAAAGTCGACACCCTGCCAGAGCGAGCCTACTTGTATGATTTTACTATTGTTTGGACGCCTGATAAATGACCATCAGGGCCAGGCCACCTAGGATAAGAGCGATAGCAGCAATGATGAGAATCACAATAGAGGGAGCAATGAAATAACCGTATAAGGCAATAAGTAGAAGTCCTATCTGCGAGATGGCAGTGTTGCGGAAAGCTACTTTGGCAAAGGTAAGATCTTTTTTGGCGAAATTGGCTGCGTAAGCTAGGCCCAATAAGAAGGGGGCTACCAGCATGAACCCGAAGGCGTACGCTGAAACACCTAGGGACTCCGGCAGAAAAGGAGCGGCCAGGAAAAATAGGGCCAACAACAACTGAGCATAAGCTAGGAAACCGAGAATTCTCTGGACGCGTGCTATTTTGGCCATAATAGCGGCCATAGCATCAGCATCAGGCTGGGGGGGAGTCTGAGTGGTAACATTGGGGTCGGACATAAATCTACCTCCTAAACCATATTAAGGAATTCCTATTTACTATCTTAACAAAAAAATAAATAGGGTCAATCAAAATGTGCCAATATTACAAATAGTATGGCAATTCAAGGAGGGTTGAAAAGTTGGGTGATCTGACTTAAGGAAGATAGGTTATGGGGATGGCCAAAGCTAGTCTGGGCATATCGCTATTGGGTGTTTGCAGGGCGTAAACGATCCCTACTACCTGACCCTGTTCATTCAAGACCGGGCTTCCGCTGCTACCGGGTTCAATGGGTGCCTCAATACTGAACACCAAGGGAGCAGCATCGCTTCCTTGGTAGTAGCCCTCTACCGTGCCTCGTATTGCTACCCGGGAAACCCCTCGTGGGTTACCTATGATGGTCACCGTATCACCAGTTGTTGCTAGCTGATCACCTAATGGCAGGTAGGGTAGATCGTTATCCTCTAACCTGATAATGGCCAGGTCTACTCCCTCCACAATTTCAATTGCATCACTGATGATCTCTTTGTTTTCATAAAAAGTGATCTGCACTGACTGAGCGTCTTCCACCACATGGCGGTTGGTGATGATCAAGCCCTGGGGATGGATGTTAAAACCGGTTCCATAACTGGCAGAGCCGGATATTGCGCCGGATTTCATCACCTGAATACCTACTATGGCCGGGCGGCTGTTTATAACTAGTTGATCCTGGGATAATTCCTGGTTTTGATGTAAAAAGTCCAGATGAGGCGGCAGAATTCGGGGCAGCCAGGCAAAGGAGAAAGCAATAAAGGCGATCAATACTATTGCTGCTGCGATCCTAATGAACCAGCTGCGCCGCCGAGGTGGTAAATAACTATCTTCGGGGTCGTCCTCCCAGAATGAATCCGATTCGGAATCCCATTCAAATCTATTGTCTGTATTCACAATTTAACCCCATAACGCCAGTTTATTAAACAGGTGGTGCCTGTCAGGGCTGGTGATTTCTTAATGACCATAATAGCATATTGAGGAATTGCGGTTTATTAATAAAGGGAAAACGTTTTAATAAAGTAAACCAAGCCCTTGGTTTTGCGGGATGGATGCATAACCAAGGGCTGGATCGTCTCATGTGAAAACAGGCGGGCTACTCGATCTTATTGGTTCGCCGCCAAATTTTCATTTTTTCTGCTTCGCGGATAAGTTCATCGCGAAAATCGGGATGAGCCAGGGAAATTAGTTTTTCGGTTCGAACCCAGGTAGAAGTGGCCTTAAACGATTCCCAACCATATTCGGTAACTATGATGTTTACAAACTGCCTGGGTACGGTAGTAATGGTACCGGGTGCGAAAGAAGGAACGATGCGGGAATGGAGAGTGCCATCTTTGGACGTATAAGTCGAGGGCAAGCAGATCAAACTGCGCCCGCCTTTGGACCAATAAGCCCCCAGTACGAAGTCTGACATACCGCCGTTGCCTGAGATTTGGCGAGGGCCGGAGCTTTCGGCATTGACCTGAGAATATAAGTCCACTTCTAAAGCTTGATTAATGGAAATCAAATTATCAATGCCGGCCAGGCGCAGGGGATGGTTGACATAGCCTACGTTATAGGATGCCAGGGCGGAGTTGTTGTCCATCCAGTCATAGAGTTCCTGGCTGCCCAGAGCAAAGGTATAGGTGATTTTACCATCATCTACATTTTTTCTTTTGCCGTTCATTTTACCTGATTCCCACATTTCCATATAAGCGTCCACCAGCATTTCTGTATTGCCGCCCAGATCCTTCAGATCGGTCTGATTTATCATTTTGCCGACCAGATTGGGCATCGCTCCAATTCCTAACTGAATACAGCAGCCATCTTGAATATGATACATTACGTGTTCGGCGATTTTCCGATCTACTTCGCTGGGCTCAACAGAAGGCAGGGCAAAAAGCGGTTCGTTTTCGCTTTCCACAATATAATCCACCTCGGAAATATGCACTTGTTCTCGGGCTCCTCCTAAGCATACTGGTATATTGGTGTTTACTTCTACTATGACATTACGAGCACTCTTGATCTGGGCGTAGGTTACTGAGTTATGCATACCGAAATTGAAATAACCGTTCTTATCCATGGGAGCAGTCCGTACTATAAAAGCTTTCCTGGGAACAGCACCATACTTGTCCGGGTCATCCCAAACCCCAGAAAAGTAGTTTTCTGCTTCTCCGAAGTTGACCGGATGATAAAAAACACCGTCACATTTGTCCTGCATTATCCGGCTGGCAGCGCTGAATTGAAGATCTAAATAGGTAAATACTTCACCTTTGGGATCTCTCATTACTACTTCTGGAATGGGAGGAAGAGTAACTGCCGTCATAATTTTAATATCCTCCAATTCCTCCTTGCGATCAGCCAGAGCTTTATCGCAGGCTACAGGTTTACCATTAAACAAGGCGTAGTCCACCCAATCTCCAGGTTCAATACACTGCACCGCCTCAGCTGCAGTGCACAGCCTTTCTCTGTACATTTGGCTATAATCTCTACCCACCAAAATTACCCCCCTTATATTACATATAGCAATATTATTCAATATTATAGCAAACTGTAATTAAAGTTCCAAGAAATTCCGTATAAGTGAAGTACGTTATAATACATATAATTAACGGAATAATCAGACTATTTGAGATGAGTTGTAATAAGTGTTATGACCTACATAAGTGGGGTGAATCAAATAAGGCCAGCGCAGGCTGGTTTTGTGGAAGAGTTGATCATAAGAAAGGGGGGGTAATAAGGTGAAGGGCGCACTTGATTGTATGGGCAATATAATAGGCTGGATATCGCTCTGGTGTAACCGGTTCGATTTCCAGCCTTTGACTCTTATGTTATATCATTACTGCGGATAAGACCTGATAATGAGCTGTGCCTCGCGGGGCGCTAACCGTGATGGTGTCTCCCGTTTGGCTTAACAGA
>DBRE01000039.1:2390-17476 GCA_002305535.1 Syntrophomonas sp. UBA1376 | reverse complement strand
GCGGCGCAAGATTTATATTATCATGCCACCTAGGCTGTGTCAAGGTAAAAACACGGCTTTTTATGGGGCATAATAAAGGTACTTCGCAGTTCTTTGCGTAAACACCTTTTGTATTATACCTGAAGCCAACCATTTTTGACAACACCCAACTTCAAGGCAAACCTGGCGGACGTTTCCAATGATAAAAGCCTCCCGTCAAATGCATGGGGGAGGCTTTCCTATTATAATAACAAAATTTTCGTTGCCTGCTTAGATGGCCTTTTTGGTGCGTTTCTTTTCTATATATATGGCGGCATCCGGGCAAACCATTTCGCATATCAAACAAGCTATACAGCTTTCTTCGTCCTTGGGCTTAACGATAGGTGTGCCGTACACTCCTAATTTCTCAGACCAGATCAAAACGTCATTAGGGCATTTTTCTTTACATAGCCCACAACCCTTACAGTAATCAGGGAAGATATGAAAATTGGCTTTTTCCATAGGAGTTGACACTGCTTCTAACTTTTTGGTCATTTATTTTGCCACCCCTTCCCGGAGAGCTTCTTCTGCCATTCTTTTGCCGATTTCCAGTGCTTTGAAATTGAGTTCCCGCAAATCCGGATTATTTTCGAATTTATGGCCCAATTTATTCACTAAAGCATTTTTGGCCGCTTCAAAGGTAACCATATTGGTTAATCCAATAACAGCTCCCATAATTATTACATTAAATACGCGCGGATGAAGTTCCTCATTGGCGGTATTGACAGCCGGCAAGCCAATAATTTGCTTGGCTTCTGCGGGCAATTCCTCCGCATCTACATTGAACCCATCGTCATAGACAAACAGGGTGTTGCTGTCTGAATACCCGGCCGTTCTTCCGACCGCCCGTTCACTCATGGCAATAACTACATCGGCTTTGTTGAACTTAGGTGCCCCAATGCGCTCATCGCTGACCTGAATGAAGGCAATGGATACACCGCCGCGTTGTTCCAGACCAAAATTGGGTATATATATGGCCTGTTTATTTTCGTTGTAGGCAGCTTCGGCTAATATCTCAGCTACCGACTGTACGCCCTGTCCTCCTTCTCCTGCTAAGGCAACTCTTACTAACGACATTATTTATCGCCTCCTTTGCTAAAGGGGCTTTTAAGCTCACCCACTGGGAAGTATGGCTCCATTTCATCCTCAAGAAAATGCCAGGTCTGCTGAGCATTAGTCCGCCAGTTGGTCGGACAGGTCGACAGGACTTCTACAAAGGAGAAGCCATTGCCTTCTATTTGATTGCGCAGGGCATTTTTTAGGAAGCGTTTCAATTGTTTATACTTGGATACAGTGGCCCGAGCCACATAGGCACCCTCTGAGGTAACTTCGGCCAGAAACTCTGGTCCTTTGGTGGGATATCCAGTTGTTTCCGGGTCACGTCCATAAGGCGAAGTCTCGGTTTTTTGCCCCGGCAGAGTGGTGGGAGCCATCTGTCCGCCTGTCATTCCGTAGTTAGTGTTGTTGACCAGGATAAGGGTAACCTTTTCATTGCGAACTGCGGAATTTAACAGGTGCTGAGATCCAATAGAATATCCTCCGCCATCACCCATATAGCCGATGGTTATCAATTCAGGCCGGGAACGCTTGATTCCTACCATGACTGGGATCGTACGTCCATGATGAGTTTGAGTGGAGTCACAGGCAAAGAAGTCCCAGGAAAGCAAGGAACAACCAATGTCGCACCCGAATATGGTCTGGTCTTGGATCTCTAACTCATCTATTACTTCTCCTAATGCCTTTAATACGATTCCATGTCCGCACCCAGGACAGAACTTATGCGGCTTGGTAGGTAAATACCATGATTTAGGAACTGCTGGTGTGATCATCTAGGTGTCTCCTCCTTTCTATAGTACGCTCTTTACCTTACTTATAATATCGTAATCAATAATGCCGACACCAGGCATATAAAGGTGTTCCATTTTAATAGTTTCACCATAAATCTCCTGTTTGGTCAGACGCTCGAACTGACCATAGGAAGATTCAGCGACCAGAAGGGTCTTGGCACCGCTTTTGGCGATAGCGTCACGCAATTGTTGGGCTGGATAAGGCCGCAGGGTTATGGGACGGAAATATCCGGCTTTGATGCCTTGAGCCCGCAGGGCTTTTACAGCATCATCGGCCGCCCGGGATACGATACCATGGGTAAGGATGATTATATCAGCATCTTCACAATGGTGTTCCTGCCACTCGATTATCTCGGGGGCAATGCTTTCATATTCGGCTGAGAGCTTCATTACCACGTCATACAGTTCTTCTTCCAGGCTGTATATGTTGCACAGATGCTGGGGTTCTCTGTCTTCGCCGATTTTTCCTGGCAAACCCACTAATGGATAGGTGGGTTCAATCTTTATGCCTTTTTCTTCCGGGTCATACATTTCTAATGGTTCACGCATCTTGGCCTGATAGCCATCACCCAGTAAAAAGGTGGGCCAGCGATACTTCCAGGCCATGTTGAATCCTTTTATCGTATAATCATATATTTCCTGATGGGATGCGGATGAATATACAATACGATAACCTTCTCCATTACCGCCATAGGTAGTAAGGGCTACTTCCTGTTGGGAGTAGATTACGGTTCCGGAAGAGGGACCGCCCCGCTGTTGAATGATAGCAAACAGAGGAAGTCGCATGGCTTCGGCCATGCCAAATGGTTCTTGCATCAGTACATTGCCGGGCCCAGCAGTAGCAGTGAATGCCTTTTTGCCAGCTTGAACGGCTCCGCACACGGTAAATCCGGCTGAAATTTCGTCTTCCGTCTGCAGAAACTCCCGCCCATAACGTGGGGCCAAACGTGTCCAATAATGCATAACCTCGTTCTGTGGGGTGATCGGGTATCCAAACATAATGTCTGCGCCTGCCGCAAGAGCAGCCCAGGCGATAGTTTCATTGCCCGTCAAAAACGCTTTTTTGGTTTCATCCACGACTTTTAACATAATGTGGGTTTGCACCTCCTATAACACCTTAGTTAATTACCATATTGCCGCAGGCATATAGCGGGTAATCCATTTAACCGGAACACTAAATAAATCTGGGTTCCACTCCTTGGCAAACCTGTTCTCTACTGCTATATAATCAACTGGGATCCCTAATTCATCAGCGCATTCCAGGATCACACGGGTTCCTTTTTCGATGATCTCCGGTGTGGTTTCATCACCCAAGTGGGTATTGGCCACCAAGGCATCAACCCGCCCCAACTCATTAATATATTCAATGATTCGGCTTTTTGAGCCGGTCATGGGCCGGGAATAATTAATCACAGCGATAACCCGTAACTCATCAGAGGTTTCGGCGCCTTCCACCAGATTGAGAGTTCTGGCGCCATAAACACCATAACCAATATCAAGAATTATATCTCCTGCGCGCCTTAAAGCCCAGCGGGCGGCTGGAACTAACATAGCGCCGGTTTCTCCTAATCCAAAGGAATCCGAGGAGGAAAGCCCGATTACATCTAATCCTTCTTGTTCCAAGCGCTCTTTTATGGGCCGTAAAGTATAAAAAGGCTCTACCGTATCGAGATCCACCAGAGTGACCTGGCGTCCCTCAGATTTCAGCTCTAGAGCCCGGTTGATTGCCATTTCGCTTTTACCGCTGGCATATTCTCCTACGTATGCTTCAATCACTCTTTGGGACGATAATCTTAACACCTCCCAGGAGGGTCGGTTCCACCAAACCTTGGTTGATTTTTATCAGTATAAAGATTTTTTAATTGTGCGTCAATAATTATCTCATGTATACTAAATAATACTCATAATTACTTGTTTATGTTATACGGCTCATTTATAAATGCAGTATCTTTACTTTCGCCGCTACAATTGTGCTGGTTGGCCCATAAAGTGCTTAGATATATTGTGCTGTTTTTCCCTTCTGTTTATGTTATCCGGGGCCAGTTGAGCAAAAAAAAAAGAGTTGTTCACTCTTTCTCAAACCCGATGTCACATCATAAGTAATTGAAAGCAGATAAGCAAAATTATACCCGGCAAACCCAAAAATCCAGCTATCAAAACGGTAATGACGTTGATCGGTAATGAAAAAGAAAAATAGCCGGCAATATAGTTTACCACTAAAAGAAGTATTAGTCCCACTGCGGAGTTAAAAAGTAGCTTCCATAACAATTTGATGGGCTTCATAAATACTTGGGCTACTAGATATAGAATAACCAGCAGGAATAAGGCCGCCATAATAACATTAATTATTTCCATCTAATTCCCCCTTCTCAACCGGACGAATGTACCCGCCCCGAGTTTTTATGCCGCGTATCAGGTAATCATACCTCTGTTCGGCTGCATTAAGATGAAAGATGGCATAATCGATCATGTCAGGTTCCTGAGCCTGCGTAAAAAGACCACGGGCCTCGATCAATTCCTGATAGGCTTCTTCCAGAAGTTGTTCCTCGGCAATTACGGTCTCTACGGTGCGGTCGTCATTTAGTTCCAGCAGTTGTCGCAGTTTTGTCCATAACGTAGAGAGATTTTTCACAGCATATCCCCCCGCAACTCGAAAAGCGGCTGTTAAATAATATGCTGTGTGGGGTCTAGTTATGTCCTACGCGAAAAGGCCTTTTGTGCACGCACCCCTATGGTTAAACATCATTGCGGCCCTCCAGGGCCCGGCGCAAGGTTATTTCATCGGCAAATTCAATGTCCCCGCCCACGGGTAACCCATGAGCTAGGCGGGTGACTCTTACCTGATGAGGTTTAGCTAAATCAGCCAGATAGCGGGAAAGAACCTCCCCATCTATGTCAGGATTTAGGGCCAGAACCATTTCCTGAATTTTGCCGGAAGACAGTTGATCCAGCAAAGGCTGCAGATGAAGGTCATCCAAATTGAAACCGTCCATCAAGTGAAAGTTCTTATTGAGTACATAATAGCGCCCCCGGAATCCGGTTCGTTCAATAGCGATGACATCACTGGTTTCTTCTGCCACACACAGGATGTGACCTTCGCGCTCCTCATCCTCACAAATAGCACAGGGATCAACGTCGGTCAAACATCCGCAAGAAGAGCACGGGGCTACCTTTTCCCGGGCATCGATAATAGCCTGGGCAATTTGCCTGGCCTCGCTTTCCGGCAACTTCAAGATATAGAGCGCTAGCCGCTGGGCTGTTTTAGGCCCGATGGTGGGAAGTTTCAGCAGTTGATTGATTAAATTTTCCAGGGGCCGGGCTAAACGCAACTTATTTTCCTCCTTGGCTAGTCATTTGATCTACAAGCCGGGGATGTTGAGGCCGCCGGTGATTTTGGACATCTCGGTAGAAACCATATCCTGGGATTGGCGAATACCTTCGTTAACGGCTGCCACCACCAGATCTTCCAGCATCTCTACATCATCAGGATCAACGGCTTCGGGGCTAATCTTGATAGAGATCAATTCCTGCTTGCCATTGACCTTTACAGTCACCGCACCTCCGCCAGCGCTAGCTTCGATCTCTCTTTGCTCCAGTTCGGCCTGCATTTGCACAATTCTTTCCTGAACCTTTTTGGCCTCTTTGAGCATTTTGTTCATGTTGCCGCCCATGCCTGGGTTGAACTTCATAAATGACCCTCCTTGTATTCTTGATGGGTATCTTTTATAATCAGTCTTTGATTTCTACGATGTCTTCACCAAACAATTCTATGGCTTTTTTCACAACAATATCATTATATTGATCATCATCCAAGAAAACAAACTGCACTTCTACAATGCGGCCAGCGATTTCCTGAAGTACCTCCATGAGGATACCCCGATTCTCCTTCTCTTCCATCTTCTCTTTGTGGAATTTATACCCTTTACGATAACCGATATAAACAGTTTCTTCTTTCATCCCTAGAAGCCTTCCCGGAGATAAAAGCGCATGGGTAGGAATCTTGCGTTCCTTTACACCAGCTAGGATTCTGTTCCACATAGTGTCCCGGGCTTCGGTAGTTTCGCTGGTATCAGCTGGTGCAGGCGGAGCCGCTTTAGCCGCGGTAGGCTTTTTGCTGGTGCTGGGGGCAACGGGTTCCTCCTGGGCGAACAGAGCAGTGATCTCTAAGAAGGCCATTTCCAGAATGAAGCGCTGTCCTTCGCTGAATCTAAGTTTGTCAGCGGTATCGGCTAATATGCGTAGGGCTTGAAGAATTCTGTTGGTTCCAGCCTTTTTCTGCTGTTGCAAAGCCGTGAGCGATGCCTCGGTAGCTACGGCCAAATCAGTGTCTTGCCCAGTAGTATGGTAAAGCAGCAAGTCGCGCAGATACAAAGTAGTCTCCCGGGCAATCTGCTGAGCCTCTTTGCCCTGTTGCAAAGCAGCGGCCAGCATACGTAACACCTGGCCAGTATCACCCTTCCAGGCCGCATCGATCAACTGCGCCAGAAACACATCATCTACCAGGCCGAGTACATCTAAAACATCTGTTTTAGTAATATATTCTCCCCGGTAAGAATTGACCTGATCCAGGGTGCTTAAAGCATCACGCATCCCACCATTGGCTCGACGGGCAATGATGTCCAGAGCAGCCGCCTCCACCTCCATATTGTTGACCTGAGCTACCTGAACCAGTCTTCCCTGTATCTCTTCCATGGTCAAACGCCGAAAGTAATAGTTCTGGCAACGGGAACGTATAGTGGCGGGAATTTTTTGCGGTTCGGTGGTGGCCAGGATAAACATCACTGAGTTAGGTGGTTCTTCGAGAGTTTTCAATAAGGCATTAAAGGCTTCCATGGTAAGCATATGCACTTCATCAATGATATACACTTTCCTCTTGCCCTGAGCCGGCAATACCCGCACTTTTTCCTTTAAATCGCGGATCTCGTCTATGCCTCGATTAGAGGCAGCATCGATTTCGATCACGTCCATAAAGTTGCCGTTGTTTATGTCCTGGCAGCAAGAACAATTATTACAGGGCTCACCATCTTGCAGTTGCTCACAGTTGGCCGCTTTAGCAACAATTTTAGCTATGCTGGTTTTGCCAGTGCCGCGAGGGCCAGAGAATAGATAAGCATGGGCTAAGCGGTTTTCCCGCACTGCGTTTTGCAAAGCTATCACCGTTTGTTCCTGTCCCACAACCTCATCAAAGCGTTGTGGTCTCCAGGCACGATATAATGCCAGGTAAGCCATAGTTATCCTCCTTTTTTAAGGACGGGCCATGTTAATGTTATTCCCATTATACAGGAAAAAGGATGGCTACGAGAAGTTGGTCGAACTATCAGAAAAATAAAAAAGGCTTTCTGCAAAGGAAAGCCTTTAAAAATTTATGCCGTGCACCTGGCCTCGAAATCACCTTCCGGGCGATACTCAAGTAGTTTGCTCCATTCAGGCTACCCTGCGTCACACAGGATGGATTCCTTAGTGCTGCTTCCTTCCGGACCTGACACGGTTCAGAATGTCCCATTGCGCCGGACCCAAACTTCAACGCCACTTGCTTGAGCCGGACCCCACAAAGTAAGCCCTCGGCTCAGGAATTCAATCCTGCTATAGCGGGTTGCAGGTTACAGGGCACCGCTAATTCCCCATCTAGCACGGCAAATCTTATGCAATATCAGTTCAGGAAAAACTCCTTAAAAAACCAGATTTTCCCCGATTATCTTGCCTCTTCGGGAGTTTGGCTAGTCCATTGTAACCTCTTTAACAGATGAATGCAAGAGGCAGGCAACCATAGTGTTTATTAGTCACTGCCTGATAAAGACTGCTGTTTGAAAATATGAAATGCCTCCAGGCAATCGGGGTTTTCCTGAAAAAAGCGCACCAGGTACATGATCCGTTCCATAGTACCGGTACTTACGTTATGCTCAATTTTTTCGGTCTCCTGCAAGATCCCATCTTCAACTCCGATAATACGCAAAAATTTCTCTATGATCTCATGTCTTTTAAGCAAGTACTGGCCCAACTCCCGGCCATACTCAGTCAATTCCACCACTCCATAACGCTCATAATTAAGATATGGAGTTTCGGCCAGCTTCTGAATCATATTGGTAACCGAAGGAGGCTGCACGTTCAAAGCAGCTGCCAGATCAGTGATCCGAGTATATCCTTTGTGCCGGGAAAGCCGGTAGACCATTTCCAGATAATCTTCCATGCTGGGGGTCAATGAATTGGTATCTTTGCTAAGCAGCTCATAGCCACGCATGGTATAGAACAATTCCTCATCTTTAGTCATTCTCTCACCTCCCGGCGTGGTCTTGCTTAATAATATGCAACCATCCAGAAGGGTAGTCTATTTGCTGTAAAATCTCCCCCAACTTGAGCAGCCCAACAATTATTCGGTCTCCAGGCAGGTTTTTTGCTGACGCCTAAAGCTAAGGCGCTCGAAAACTTTGAAAACACGGATTAAGCCAATTAAGCCCAGCAGCAGGAACATGACTCCTGCTGCCCGGTTTATCAAGGCGGGGCCAATGTAACGGGCCAGGGTGACCCCTATTGTCACCTCAGTTAGAACACATAACACCAGTGCCAGGGAACTAGCTGCAAAAATGCCCCAGCGTCGCCGGGGGTTCTTACTGGTAAAAAGCAATACAACCACCTGGGTTTTATCGCCCAGTTCACACAGAATAATAATAATATATGTGGAAGCCCAGGTTAATAGCTCTGTGCTCATGCTAAGACCTCCTTACATTTCTACCTGAAAATTGCCCATTACCCCGGTAATCAACAACACTCCCAAGATTAAAAAGGCGACCGCCGACAATAACTCGATGGAGCGCGGCTTCATCAGCCGAGCCAGGATCTGCGAACCTATGATTACTTCTATAAAGGAAGCACAGACCAGGGCCATGGCTGACCCCAGCCCTACCCAAAGTATATAGGCCGGTTTGGCTCCCGCCAGCAAAAGGGTGGTAATTTGAGTTTTATCACCCATTTCCGAGAGAAATACCACACCCAGTGTGGTTAAAAACAGACGCAGACCCGTCTGCATTATTAATCCCCCCCGTTCAGTAATACCGAACCTTTATTCCCGGCTAAACAAGTTTGGATCGGCTTACTTATTCTATTCACCCAATTAATGGGGGGTTACATAAACACAAAAACGGAGCCTGCTGGTGCAGTGCTCCGCTTTATTAATACTGCTTCACTCTCGAAATGCAATGTGGTTTTCATCCATGGATTCAATTATGGCCAGGGAACTAACCTTTAAGCCTTGCTCTCTCAGTTGACTTCCTCCCTCTTGAAAACCCTTCTCGATCACGATGCCCACTCCGGCTAAGCTGGCTCCTGCCTGGTGAACTATGTCTATCATGCCCTGCACCGCACGACCGTTGGCCAGGAAGTCGTCTATGATAAGAACATGATCCCCAGAACCCAGGTAGCGCCGCGATACTTTCATCAAATAGGAGTTGTTGCGAGTGAAGGAAAACACTTCACTGGTATAGGTATCCTGATCCAAGTTGCGGGAGTCGGATTTCTTGGCAAACACCACCGGGACGTGGAAAAACCAGGCAGTGGCAACTGCTATCGCTATACCGGATGCTTCTACAGTGAGAATCTTGGTGATCGGTTCATCTTTGAAGCGGTCATAAAATTCCGCCCCTATTTTGTGTAAGAAATCCACATCTACCTGGTGGTTAAGAAAATGATCTACTTTTAACACCTGACTGCCTATGACCGTTGCTTCTGCGCGGATGCGCTCTTTTAAGAGTTTCATATAGTTCCTTTCCTGGTTGGCTGTTAAAATGATAAGTCTAATTATAATACAGTACCTCTTCAGTGTCAGGGGTTCGCTTTTTGATTAAGACCCAACATGCTAAACTGTTAGCATGTCTCATATGTTTCGAGAAAGATAGGAAGACGGTCATGGGTTTAGGTGGGTTTTGGCTGGTAGGTGCCGGAGCAGCTCTATGGGGAACAATAGGATTATTTGTTGATGCTTTGCAGCAGTTAGGCTTCACATCCCTGCAAATAACCCTTTTGCGCACCGGGACAGCTGGCTTGATTCTATTGATATATGCATTTCTTTGGCGTCGGGATCAGTTGCGCATAAACTGGCGGGATCTCCCTTATTTTCTGGGTACAGGCATCTGTAGTATCGCCTTTTTCAACTGGTGCTATTTTCAAGCCATGCAAGAAGCCTCTCTGTCGGTAGCCGCAGTCCTGCTGTACACCGGCCCAGCTTTTGTAGTGGTTTTGGCTCGTGTTTTTTTGAAAGAACCTCTTACCCCGCTGAAAATCCTGGCCCTTATAGGCACCCTAGTGGGGTGTTGTTTCGTGGTAGGATGGCTACCCGGTCTTGATCAGAACATAACTCTATATGGTCTGATCGTAGGCCTGGGCTCCGGGCTTGGCTATGGCCTGTACAGTATCATCGGTAAGCCCGCCACCTCCCGCTACTCTCCTCTGACTATAACCACCTATACCTTTATTATCGCCGCTCTCTTCCTGGCACCACTGGCTCAACCTCAGACGACCCTGATAATGCTGGCCACTACCCCGGCCTGGCCTTATATTGTCGGTTTAAGTTTGATCCCAACGGTTATTGCTTATCTGTTATATACCCAGGGTCTGTCCATGCTCGAATCCGGCCGGGCTTCAATAGCGGCTACCATTGAGCCGGTTATTGCGGTTTTACTGGGTATGCTTGTTCTGGGTGATAACCTGACCCTTTGGCAGGGGATAGGGATCATCTTCATACTGGCTGCGGTAATAGGCATTCAGTTTGAAACAGCCGAGACGATTGAAAAAGCCTAAGAGGAGCTCGGTGGATAACTGCGGGGCGACAGGGTCGTCGCCCCTACTTACCCTATGTCTAGATCCTTCGGTGGTTTCTCTCCCTCAGGATGACATTATTGTTACGGTTGGACACCGTATTTCTGCATAAGCCGGTGCAGCAGCTCATGATATTCTTCGTGTTGACCGACTCCCATTCTTTCTAATTCCAATTGCTCAAATTCTTCATACAGATGAGCCTGTTCTTCTGGTGTGAGCCTTTGATCAGCCATGTTGAATAGGACTTCATTCTCCTTGCGGATATGGCTTCTCAGTAAGTGAATATAATTCAAAGCGGCTTGGCGCAGTTGGGTTTTCATTTCACCAGCTTCCAATTGATCCAAAGTTTGAACCATTTCCTGAATCAAGGATCTACCCGCTTCATGCTCCTCCAGCATTACACCAATTGGCCCATTCTGGCGTGGTATGCCGACCGCTTCCAAGGCCGGGAAGAGCCATTCTTCTTCCTTGCCATGGTGACAGCGATCCACAAAGCCTTTCAGGAAGTCAATAATAGGTGCCAAATCCTCTTCTGCCGTTCTATCTCCTTCTTGGAGACGATCGATAAGACGTTCCAATACCTGTAGCATAAGCAAAACCGCCGAGTGCTCTTCCCTTAACTGTTGAGTAGCTTGCATAGATTTGCCCTCCTTTTATTATGGTTAGAACCTAGCTTCGTTTTTGGGAGTTGGGAAATTAGTTGGGTCATTTCGTAATTGGACTAACTTGGTCTCTTTTGGCTCTAATGGGTTTTCTCTTCTTTGTCAACCAAAATTTTTCTATTTTCCAGCCGGGCTTGCAACCATGCTTTAAGAGGGCCTCGGTTCTGCTCATAATATATGAAAGAGGCTGCCCCAAAAGGATAGCCTCTTCTACCTTGACCATGGTTTGATTTGGCCAACTAATCTTCCCAGATAGCGAACGCTCTAACCGGACTACCAGTAAGTCCACGGAATTTTAGTGGGAACATGGCCACATAGAAATTGTCATGGCGCGGGATCTTAGTGATGTTAATCAGGCTTTCCGTGTGCACCACTTCTCTTTCAGCATGTACTGTATGGTTGGGATAGTCCAGATCCGCTGGAGTATCCAGACTGGCCGCATCAGTGCCGATATTCACCAAGCCCTGATCCAGCAACCAGGTGGTGGCCTCTTTATCCAGGCCCGGATACTGGCTTAAGTAACGGTAGGGATCGCTATCGCTGTAGGGTTCAATGCCTGTCCAATAGAGAAGGATCATGCCTGGTTTCAGGGTGACCTGGGCCTCGTCCAGACCTTTCTGGAGCGCATCTTTGGTGATATGCACTCGACCTTGTACAAAGGACAGATCGATCCAAGCTGCAGGAGCGATCAGTTCTTTTAATGTTATCTTGTCCACTGATAAGTGGGATTTATTAGGATCAAAGTGGTAAACTGCATCCACGTGAGTGGAAGTGTGGTCACAGGTTATGATACCTTTTACACCGAAACCATAGGGGTATTTGCTGGCTTCTCCCAGGCTGAACTTGGTCTCTTCGTGAGTTTTATGCCACCAAAAAGCAGTTTTCATGTGACCTGGATACACCGGGATCTCCGGCGCCACATCCTTGCCTAGATCCAGGAAGTTTAGTTTTTTCCCCATGAAATCAATTACATCAATTTTTGCGTTGGTATCAGCCATTACTAATTCCTCCTTAATGCTATCTTTTTAGTTAATTAAATTAATTTCAAACGCGAGCACTAGCCTGCATTCTTTCCGCTTCCAACTCACCATCAATGTCTTCCATGCTTTTCCCTTTCGTTTCACGAGCATAGAAGAATAGAACTGCTTGGATAACAAATAGTACCGCCAAGAAGGTGTAAACCGGAGTAATAGCATCCGTAGTAGCTGCGGGGCTGACCAGGTTGGATGAACCGGCAAAAAAAGCGACTATCACGGGGCCAACAAGTTTGCCGATACCGCCCATACCATAGGCTGAACCCATGCCGCTTGCTCGCAGATTGGAAGGCCAAACTTCAGAGCTATAAGGACCTACTAGGGCATAACCACCATCAGCAAAGAAGTAAATCCCGATCATACACAGCCAAAATACAGATATCCCACCGATGTAATTACCGGTATTAAATATAGCGAATATCAGCATCAGGGCTGCTCCAATTCCCAGGATGATCCCTGTGGAACGTCGACCGATGTGGTCAGACATGAAAGACCAGAACCATCTGCCAATAAAGCCGCCCAAGGTAACCACGATGAAGAGCTTGGCTGCTTCCGCGGGAGTCCTGCCGATAACCAGAGCTAACAAAGCTGGTCCCCACATGGTAAACAGAGAGTAGCCCGTCTGCTGGCAAATGTTAGTCCCCCAGCTAGTGATAAGGCTGCGAGGATATTGAAACAGTTCGCTGAGCTTAACATGAGGCTGGGGGGGCAGGTCATCGATCCACTCTTCGTCTTTACGTTTGACGTCGCGGAAATCATGGTGCTCTTCCGTGACCCAATCCACCGCAGTGGCAGCCTCATCATACTTTTGATTGTTTATCAGCCAACGGGGAGATTCGGGCACCCAAACTCGAATCAGGAGAGCCAGGAAAGCTGGTATCAGTCCCACCAGAAAAAGGCCTCTCCAGCCGATATACGGACTCAGATAGGCTGCACTGGTGCTGGCCAGCAAGGTACCGATGGGAATGAAAGCGGTTACGATCCCACCTACCCGACCGCGATACTTAGCTGGTGCAAACTCCTGAACCAAAGGCATATCAACACAATAGAGTCCACCCAAAGCCAGACCAACAAAAAAGCGAAGTACCACCAGGTATATCCAATTTCCTTCCGGGGTAAAGAACATGAGTCCTGTCATTACCCCGCTGAAGATGATGGTGAACATAAAAATTGGTCGGCGTCCTACTCTATCGGCTATATTTCCAAATAGTATGGCTCCGATAATGGATCCAAACCCTGCAGCGAGCAGAATACTGGCCGAAGCAGTATAAGTGAGCCCCCAGGGAACTGCGATAAAGGCAATAACAAAGCTGATGAGGGCCAGGTCGAAGAACTCCAGCATATCTCCCAGGACAGCTGCGCTAATAACCCTAACATGGTTCCCAGTTAGACGAGAACTGTCAAGTGTAGTAATCAGTTCCGATGTGTATCTTGCCATATTTTTTCCTCCCTTATTTTTTTAAGAGAACCCTAGCTTTACCTCAATTTGTTAGATACCATTCATTATTACCAGGCTGTCCAGCCGCCATCGACCATCACCATTGAACCAGTAACAAAATCAGCAGCACTGGAGGCCAAGTATAATACTGTGCCGGTAACATCATCAACATCGCCTATTCGATGCAGTAAGATCCTGCGTTCCACATCCTCTTTGAATTCTTGATCCCTGAACATGGGTTCAGTAAAAGGAGTATAGATAAAAGTAGGGCATACGGTATTGACGGTGATATTGTAGGACGCCCACTCTCCAGCCAACACTTTGGTAAACTGTGCTACCGCACCTTTACTAGCGCAATATGCAGATCTTTTTACATATCCAACTACCGACATGGCTGATCCGATATTAATTATTTTGCCTTTCTTTTGCTGCATCATTATGCGCCCAGCGGCTTGGCAGCAGAAAAATGAGCCCTTGGCGTTAATTCCCAAAACCTTGTCCCAGGCTTCTTCGGTAACATCTTCGCCTCGTTGTTGGACATTCACTCCGGCTGAATTGACTGCTATATCCAGATTCCCATAGTTCTGAGCAATAGCTGCATAGCTTTGTTTGATCTCCGCCACTTTGCTTACATCGCAAACATAAGCCGTACTACTTCCACCCAAATCTGCTATTTCTTGCTGAGTCTGCTCCATAGCAGAGGCTGAGATATCCAGCAGTGCTATCTGGGCTCCGCTGGACGCAAGTGCCAATGCACAGGCTTTGCCGATGCCATTACCCGCCCCGGTCACGGCTGCAACCTGTCCAGTTAAATCCACTGAAATATTGGACATTTTGGAATCCCTCCTGATCCATTTTGGCTGTGATACCTAGCTCGCTGTTTTCGCTTCGTTTGCTCAGATTTTAGTCTGCCGGATTCACTGCTCCTTGCTTGACTCATCAGCCAATCAACTTTGTCCAGACTGTAAGAGAACGTTAATAAATATGTCCCCAGGCCACCTGGGTTATGACATAGATATCAGACCCAGAGCCAAAATTTCCGGCAGAAAATCTGTTTGCTAAAAAGTTCTCCTATGTTTTTGATGTTTGCGGCGGAACAACAAAAAGATTTCTCCTTCCTATCATCCGCAGGAGGAAAAGGGATTATTCATGGAATGGGTTATTGCGGCCTAAGATGATACATCAAACCAGATCCTTCTCCAGAATGGCAGAAGATTTCGGCGCCATTACCAGGAAAGTATTTTTGATTATCAGTCGATCTGGCAGAAATATAGATCAA
>DBRE01000039.1:0-2302 GCA_002305535.1 Syntrophomonas sp. UBA1376 | reverse complement strand
GTCCTGATTTACACATTTAGTCTCTATTTTCACCATACTCTTGGCATCTAATTTCTCGATCACCGTAGCTGTAGCCGTAATAGTATCCCCGATATAAACCGGTTTAACAAACTTGATAGATTGGTTGGCATAGACATGCCCAAAGGTAACCTGGGTTATGACATTTGATATCAGGCCCAGAACCAGAATCCCCGGTACCAAGACTTTGCCGAACCGGGTGGTCTTGCTGTATTCCTGATCGATGTGAATTGGGTTCAAATCGCCTGTTAAGCCCACCCATATCACTACATCTGTCTCGGTCATGGTTTTGGTAAAGCTGGCTGCATCACCCACATTAATGTCTTCCCATTTTCTGATCCTATTTTCGTAGCTCATGATGATCCTCCTATCTCAAAACGCTTATGCATAGTACAGTTTCTTGGCCTGCGCCATGATCTCTTCTCTAAAATCCGGATGGCTTATCGCTACTAACTCCGTTAATCTTTCCAGATTGGTTTTTCCCGAAAGTTTAGCGATGCCGTATTCGGTAACAACATAATCCACTTCATTGCGAGTAGTTGTCACAGCCGTGCCCTCATAAAGGGCTGGCACTATTCTGCTTACCTTGCCCCCTGCCGCGGTAGACGGCATAGCTATGATCGACTTTCCTCCGCCGATAGATCGTTTGGCACCGCGAATGAAATCTATCTGTCCGCCCACTCCGCTAAACTGTTTGGGCCCCAGAGCATCAGCTGCCACCTGGCCCAATACGTCTATTTGCAGGGCGGAATTTATAGATACTACCTTGTAGTTTCGGGCTATGACCCAGGGATCATTGACATATTGCTCAGGATGCATTTCTAGCACCGGATTATCATCCACCCATTTATAAAGCGTGGCGGTTCCCATTAAGAATGTTGATATGATTTTGTTGGGGTGCAGGGTCTTGCGGGAACCGTTGATGACTCCGGCTTCCACCAAAGGAATTACTCCATCGGAGAACATCTCGGTATGAATGCCTAGATCCTTCTTGCTGGCCATGGCTGCTAAAGCTGCATCGGGAATAGCACCAATGCCCATTTGCAGCGTACATCCGTCTTCGATCAGCTCGGCACAGTAGTTGCCGATTTGCGTCTCTACTTCGGTTTGAACAGCGGGCTGGATTTCCATCAAGGGCTGATCTGACAGAACAAAATGCGTTATTTCCTTGACAGACATGAAGCTATCCCCATGAGTCCTGGGCATATTACTGTTGACTTCTGCTATTACGGTTTTGGCCATTCTAGCGGCAGGAAGGGTATAGTCGACGGATATCCCCAGACTACAGTAGCCATTTTTGTCGGGAGGGCTGACAGTTATGAGCGCTACATCAACAGGTATCAGTCCTTCCAAAAATAGCGATGGTATCTCAGAAATAAAACGGGGCAGATAATCAGCCCGGCCTTCGTAAATAGCTTTGCGGGTATTGACCCCGGCAAACAGAGAGATATGGCGAAAATGCTTTTCCATGCCTGGTTGGGCATATAAGCATTCCCCCATGCCTACCCGATGTACGACTCTAACATCGGTCAATTCCGCATAACGCTCGCTCATCGCTCGGGTCAAAGACTGGGGTTCTCCACAGGCGTGTGCTACTACTACGGTATCACCTGATTTTATAGAGCGTACTGCTTCTGCTGCTGTACATATCCTCTTCTGATAATAAGACTGCCAATCCAAAAGTTTCAGTCCCCCTTTATATGAAACGAATTGTTCCTGTCTCGGACGGGATAAGGATTCAATATTAATATGTCCGGTTGGGCTGCATTTATTGCAAATTTTGTGCAAACAGTAATTAAAGCCTCAGTTATATCTGAGATCTAACCCAGCCAATCGACTAACGCAAAAAGGCCGCCCCATTGTTGGAGCGACCTTCAGATCGTCAAGGCTAATAGTGGCTGGCTGGAGCCCAAATTCCCCTGTTCTCCTACTGGGAAGGAGGGCCTGCCTCATCAGTTTTCTCTCGGCGAGGTGGTTTGGGGCCATAGAACTGGTAGTAATGAGTTTCGATCCGGCCATTGTAGAGTTTGCGTTTTTTATCAGCTCGGCGGCCCCACAACTGTTCCAGTTCCTTGTGGGAGGTTAATATGTAAAAAGACCAGGTCTCCAGGTTCTTCTTAAAAACACGGCTCATTTCCCGATAGAGTTTCTCTACCCCGTGAAGGTCTTCCAGACGCTGTCCATAGGGCGGATTGCTGACTAAAAAGCCATATTTTTCTTTGGTCTGCACCTGGGAGACCGGCATCTGCTGAAAATGGATCTTATCAGCTACTCCGGCCTGACG
>DBRE01000014.1:37093-50207 GCA_002305535.1 Syntrophomonas sp. UBA1376 | reverse complement strand
CAGTTTCAAACCCTGGCTACCGTTAAATATTATCAGGAGAAAGGACTCAGCCGAGAAGAAATAGTCAAAACGACCGGCCAAAAGGATTATCCGGTACGCAAGATGATGGAAATTACCCGTAACTTTTCTTGGGAGTCCCTGGAGAATATATTTGCTCTGCTGCTGGAAACTGACGTGGGCTTGAAAAGCACCAGCCAGGATCCCGACCTACTCATGGAAATGCTGCTGGTGAGCTGCTGCGAAACTAAGGTGCCTTTGCACAGAAAGAGCCGGATATAATAGTATTAGCTTAGACGGACAGATCCTACGCAAACTTGCCGATGGGATCTGTCTTTTTATGTTTAAAAAATCTTAATGCCTAAAAGAGGAAATATGACGGAAAAGGCAGAATTACCAAAGAATTAGTATTTATTTAGTGGAGGTGGCCTAATGGAGGAACTGCATCTGAAGCGGCATCGGCTCATACTAATTGCCACCGGCGCCGTAATAGTGTTGGGATATTTGGCAACTCTGGGGGCATACTTTGCCGGGAGGACTCACCTGGATTTAGGCACAATCCTACTTTTCCTATTGGTTACTGCCTTCTTGTACATTGCTACAGGGCTGATTGCTAGCAGAATCCCTTCCCATAAAGCTACTAAATACATAATTGTAATTTCTATGGGGATTATGTTGTTCATTTACAATGTATTTGTATCGCAATCCCCGGAGGCTTTTATCAACCTGATTATGATAATCATAGCCAGCGTATTCTACAGCGAACTGTTCTTCTCGTTACTCTCAACCCTATTAGTATTAGCAATTTATACTCTTTCGATAGTGTTATTCCCACAGATTATTGGCGACAGTTCCCAGTTACTGATTAGATACACAGATTTTATTTTGCTCGGAATAATGGCTGCCTTAGCCTCCTACTATACATCGCACCTCATGGGCATTGCGGCTAAAGGACAAGAAGAGGCGGTACTTAGGGCCGATAACCTTCATCAGATCGCAGCCGGAGTAACAGAACGCTCCAATTTACTGGCTGCATCATCGGATGAATTACTGTCATCATCTGCCCAGAATTTAGAATCTGCTCAACTGGTTTTCACTTCTTTGCAAGAAATGTCACAGGCAGTAGAGGAAGAGGCCCAACATGCCGGCCACACTGTGGAGGTAATCCAACAAATGACGGAGGCCTTAAACTCTGCAGGTACAAACGTACAGGTGGTAACTGAACAGTCCGGCCACTTTAAAAATATCGTAACTGATGGAATTGAGACGATGAATGAGCTCATGGATTTGACGCAGCAGAACAGTATAACCCAGGCTTCTGTTAAGCAAGTCAGTGCCAGCCTTAACGAACAATCCAAGCAAATTCAAGGAATTGTAGCCTTGATCACCGGAATTGCCGATCAGACTAATTTACTGGCTTTAAATGCGGCTATTGAAGCTGCCCGGGCTGGCGAGGCGGGCAGGGGATTTGCGGTGGTAGCTGATGAAGTAAGAAAACTGGCGGAAGAATCAGCTTCCGCTGCGCAAACCATTACCGAATTAATTGGGGACATGATCAAAGGCATAGGAAGATCTGCGGATGAGATGGCCAAGTCAGCACATCTGCAAGCCTCTCAAGTAGAGGCTACCCAAAAATCGTTGGAAATGTTTGGCGCAGTAGAAAAGGGAGCTAGTAACATAGATTTGGCCATTCAGGAGCTGTCAGCCATATTGGAAGAAATAATTGCCTCGACTGATGAGGTTGTCCGTCAGGTGGAAGGCATTTCGGCCAGTACCGAAGAATCTGCTGCGGGAATGGAACAAATACGTCGCCTGAACGAAGACCAGCTGCTAAACTATAAGAGTTTAACTGAGCTAGCCTCGCGATTTGCTGATGCATCAAAAGAATTGCGTGATCTAGCGGCCCAGTTTACCAGTTAGAAAGTTTGCAGGTTCCACCTACCTATCTTCCATATGAGATGAGCGCAAGTTAGGAGAAGATTCGAGACTGCTGAAAAAGAATGTAGGGGTCGACGACTCTGTCGCCCCGCCGAGGGAACCGGGCCAACAGGGTCGTTTCCCCCTACCGTATGCGAATATTCGTACCGAAGGGGGGCATCGTCCCGTTTTAATCTTGCCAAAAGAAAAAAACCTGCCGGGTGACAGGTTTTAGTTGGATGCTTCGGTCATCTTATTAAACTTAACGGCCAAAGATGATTTCTTACGAGCCGCATTATTCTTATGAAGAATTCCTTTGGAAACACTCTTATCTATCAGGGAGGTTGCTTCCAGCAGTTTTTTCTGGGCGGACTCGACATCATTGCTGGACAGAGACGCCTCATAATTCTTGATAGCAGTCTTCAGCCGGCTTTTTTGCGCTTTATTGCGTAAGCGGTTGGCTTCATTGATACGAGCACGCTTTGCCGGAGTCTTGCTCTTTGCCACGTGTTCACCTCCTTCAAAATTTGGCTAACAGAAATACTATAGCATTACCCTTCACAAAAAGCAAGAATTGATCCATTCTGATGCGATTGCTTGCGATTTGTTGCTAAAGTCGTTCTAACCCCCGCCTGTCCACCATAAATTTTAAGAGACTCTTATTGGGAAAGAGGTGGATCAGTGCTGCGAAACAATGTCTTGATATTCGTAAAAAGCATGATCATGGTGCAGTTGTTTTTTATCGTCCTGCTGGCGGGTGTCAGCTTGGATATAAACCGTATTATATGGCAGGAGAATTCTTTTGTAAATCGATTAGGGGAAGTGGCTCCGGGAATACAGGTAAACTTAAATGAGCAGCGGGCCGAAACGCTGCTGCGCCAGGTGAATATTGGCTTGACCGGCACTGATCAGTGGCCTTGGCAGAAGAGCACTTTTTTAAGTTGGACATTGCCGCGCCAAATGATGGCTAGCAATATACAGGTCTTGGCTAGTAACGGTTTGGAAGTGCCCCGGAACACAGAACTTGATGCCCAGCCGGGAACTTTTGATCTACCGGCTATCGTACAGACGGATCCTTCTTCTTTTCCTTCTCTAACTACCGAAGACACACTGCACTTAAAAGGACGTGAGGTAGCACTATATTGCACCCATTCAGCTGAGACCTATACTCCCGACAGTGGTAAACCCAAACTGGACGGCAAACATGGCTTAATAAACAAAGTGGCTCGCCAGCTGGCTGATAGCCTGCAGGAACAAGGGCTCAAGGCAGTTTACTACGATAAAATCCATGATTTTCCCGAATATGACAAAAGCTATACAAATTCTCGTGAAACAGTCAAAAGTATTATCAGAGAACAGGAAAATTTACTGGCCTTACTTGATATTCACCGTGACCACATACCCGGTATGAAGAAAGCAGAGACGGTTACAATAGATGGTAGGCCCAGTGCCCGTATCCTGATCGTAGTGGGAAGTGATGAACGCAAGCCCCATCCAGATTGGGAAAAAAACCTGGACTTTGCCAATCGTATAGTTGAGCAGGGTGAACAGATGTATCCGGGGCTTATTAAAGGAGTACGGGTCAAAGCAGGGACCTATAACCAGGAATACCACCACCGGGCCCTGCTGGTGGAAGTGGGCAGCGATCTAAATAATTTTGAGGAAGCACGATATGCGGCAGAACTCTTTTCTGGTATACTCATAAAAGTTCTGGCGGAGGAATTGTCATGAACCGAATTTATCAGTTTCTTTTGATCGGGTTGGTGCTGACTCTGGTGATACTTGGCCTCAATATCAGTAATGAAGCGATCAATCAGCTCACCGTCAGCCAACGTCCCCCGATAATTGATGTGCAGTCCAGTTCGTCACAGTTAGTATTTCACTTGGCTGGGCAGCAGTATGACCTAGACGCGGACAAACTAAGCCAGGCATGTATAGTTATGGCTAGCTGGTTTGAGCGGGCAGTAGAATATCTGCATAAAATATGGAGAATATTCCAGGTAGTGTTCCTATCCTGATAAGCATACAATAGCGATTCACGTTGGGAGTTGACGACGTGGCGCATACCGGTAAACATATGGCTCGAGCAGCTTTTTTGCTCATGGTCACCGTTATCTTGTCGCGAGTACTTGGCTACGGCAGGGAAGTAGCTCTGTACACTCTGTTCGGTCAAAATTACATCACTGATGCCTATCGCGCAGCTTTTTCCATTCCTGATCTGATCTATATGCTCCTGGTGGGTGGGGCTTTGAGTTCGGCTCTTATACCGGTCTTCTCTTCCTATTTGGCCAATGATCAGGAGGAGGAAGGCTGGGAAGCCTTCAGCGTTCTCACCAGCTGGGTCTTGGTGATCATACTGGTTCTGATTGGGGTAGCCTATTTTTATACCCGTCCTCTCATGATCATGCTTACTCCGGGTTTGCCTGAACAATATATAACCCTGGCAGTGGGTCTCACTCATATCATGCTGGTGCAGACCTTTTTTATGGCTTTGAATGGACTGGCCATGGGGATTCTGAACAGTTATCAGCATTTTGCTGCACCGGCTCTGGGCAGCCTGATCTATAACCTGGTGATAATAATAGTAGGATTCCTGGGCTTTGAACAACTGGGAATCGCTGCTTTTTCCTACGGGGTAGCTTTGGGAGCAGCTCTCAATCTGGCGGTACAGATCCCTGCTCTGAAAAAAGTGGGCATTCGCTATCGCTTCACCCTGCGGGCTGATCATCCCGGCTTTGTTAGCATAGTAGGTTTGATGGTACCTGTTATGGCAGGATTGGGGGTAGCGCAGCTTAATCTGTTTGTAACGCAGAATATTGCCTCGCACCTGGGCAGTGGAGTCCTCAGCTCACTGAATCTGGCTCAGCGTATCATGAATCTGCCTGTGGGGATTTTTGCGGTATCGATAGGAACGGCTATCTTTCCTACCTTGGCAAGTCTGATTGCCCGGGGAGACATGAAGGAGTTTCGACGCTATACCTCACTGGGTATACGGGCTACCCTGTTGCTGGGGGTTCCGGCTTCCCTGGGACTGCTGGTAGTAGGACAACCCTTGGTCAGCCTGTTGTTTGAACAGGGAGAATTCACAGGAAACATGGTTAGTGCCACTACCCTGGCGCTCAACTACTATCTAGTGGGGCTGGCAGCCTATGCCTGTATGCAGGTGGCGGTACGGGGCTTTTACGCTTTGAAAGCGCCTATCATTCCCGTAGTAGCAGCTGTACTGGCTATAATGGTCAATGTGGTTTTGTCCTGGCAATTAGGATACCGCTGGGGTGCACCGGGTTTAGCCTTGGCCTACTCCATAGCTGGCTGGCTTGATCTGTTCATTCTGTTGGCAGCCCTACGTTGGAAAGTAGGGCCTATAGGTGGTACCAAGATATTGAACAGTTTCTTAATTTCTCTGGGCGCATCTGTTATTATGTTTTTAGTTGTCGGGGGAGTCATGGAGGGTCTATCCACCTTGATCCCGCTCACCGGCAAAGGTTATCAACTGCTGCTGGTAGGCCTGGGAGCCACAACTGGTACATTGGTATATGCTGTTATCGTAGGGCGTTTCAAACTGGAGGAAACGCAATTGGTAATGGGTATGCTGCGCCGCCGCTGGGCCTAATAAATTGAAGGTTAACTGATAATTAGGGTATAATGTAGTCCATAATTTGTTGGGAAACCCTCTTGGAGGTATAAGAGTTGCAGAGTCAAATTCGTAATTTTAGTATTATCGCTCATATAGATCATGGTAAATCTACTCTGGCTGATCGCCTTATGCAGTTTACCGGTGCTCTCAGTGACAGGGAAATGCGTGATCAGTTCCTGGATAAAATGGATCTGGAGCGGGAAAAGGGCATCACCATCAAACTGCAGCCGGTACGACTCAACTATCGTGCAGCCGATGGACAGGATTATGTAATAAACCTGATAGACACACCTGGCCATGTGGACTTTTCCTATGAAGTGTCCCGCAGTCTGGCTGCTTGTGAAGGAGCCTTACTGGTGGTGGATGCTTCTCAGGGGATCGAGGCCCAGACCCTGGCCAATGTATATTTGGCCATGGATCTCAATTTAGAGATCGTGGGGGCTGTGAACAAAATAGATCTTCCCGGTGCTGAACCTGACAAGGTCAAGCAGGAAATGGAAGATGTACTGGGCTTGGATCAGAATGATATCATTTCCATGTCGGCTAAATTGGGTATAGGTATAGAAGAAGTTTTGGAGGCCATTGTCAAATACATTCCAGCTCCCCAGGGAGATGAAGAAGCCCCCCTGCAGGCCTTGATATTTGATTCCTATTTTGACTCATACAAGGGTGCCATCTGTTATTTTCGTGTAGTATCCGGTCAGTTGAGAAAAGGTGATATCATTCGCATGATATCATCGGGGAAAGAATTTGAAGTTAGCGAACTGGGGGTAATTTCACCCTATATGAAAGAAGTGGAGGTACTAAAAGCTGGCGAGGTAGGCTATTTAGCCGCCGGGATCAAAAACGTCAGTGACACCAAGGTCGGTGATACCATAACCTGTGCTGATCGCCCATCCACTGAGCCTTTGCCAGGTTATCAAGAAGTAAAACCTATGGTCTACTGCGGACTTTATCCCCTGGAAAACAATGATTATGAAAGACTGCGGGACGCTCTGGATCGCCTGAAACTCAATGATGCGTCTTTATTCTATGAGCCGGAAACCTCCAATGCCTTGGGATTCGGTTTCCGCTGTGGATTTTTGGGTCTTTTGCATCTGGAGATCATTAAGGAGCGTTTGGAACGGGAATATGACCTGAGTTTGCTAGCCACTGCTCCCAGTGTGATTTATAAGATTATGCTGACCGACGGTAGTGAAATGAATGTAGCCAATCCCACCCACTGGCCGGATACGCCCAAGATCGATCAGGTACTGGAACCATTCGTGAAAGCTTCGATCATGGTTCCTAATGACTATGTGGGTTCCGTTATGGAGTTATGCCAGGATAAACGGGGCGTTTTTATAAACATGGAATACTTGAGTACCCAGAGGGTAATGATCACCTACAAGCTGCCCCTGGCTGAGATCCTCTACGATTTCTTTGATGCGTTGAAATCCAGGACGCGAGGCTATGCTTCACTGGACTATGAGTTAAGTGGTTATGAGCCTGCGGATCTGGTCAAACTCGATATTCTACTTAATGGAGAAGTTGTGGATGCTCTCAGTATGATCGTCCACAGTGAGAGAGCCTATCATCGTGCCCGTAATGTTACCGAAAAACTACGTCGAATAATACCTCGGCAGATGTATGAGGTCGCCATTCAGGCCAGTATCGGAACGAAAATCATTGCCCGGGAATCCGTGAAAGCCATGCGCAAAGACGTTTTGGCTAAATGCTACGGGGGGGATATCACCCGCAAGAAAAAGCTGTTGGAAAAGCAGAAGGAAGGCAAGAAACGCATGAAACAGATCGGACGAGTGGAAGTTCCCAAAGATGCTTTTCTTACCGTATTGCAGGTGGGCGATGATTAATGATCTCAATTCCCGGGGAATATACATTCACATCCCTTTTTGTAGGGCTAAGTGCGGTTACTGTGATTTCTATTCAGTGCCACTGGCTGATACCGACTGGTTAGAAAAATATACTCGGGGGCTGGCTGTGGAAATTGAGCAGCGAGCCTCTTTTTATGATGGAAAGCCGATCCGCACTATTTACCTGGGGGGAGGTACCCCCAGCCTGCTTACTCCAACCCAGATTGAAAAACTGTTAACCAAGCTGGATCAATTTTTCCCACTGGATAGTGATATAGAAGTCACTATGGAAGCTAATCCTATTAATATTGGTCAGCATTATCTGCATGACTGCCACCAAGCTGGAATCAACCGTCTGTCGTTGGGCATCCAGAGCTTTAACGATCGAGAGCTGCGCTTACTAGGCCGTTTGCATTCAGCCGGGGATAGTGAAGAAGCTATACTCGCTGCCCGAGCCGCCGGTTTCAGCAATATAAATCTTGATTTAATTTATGGCATTCCCGGACAAACTACAGAGGATTGGATATTTAATCTAAGCCGGGCGGTTCAGGCCGACCCACAACACCTATCACTGTATTTATTGCAATTGGAACCACATACTCCCATGGGTCGAAGGGTTGATCAGGATCAGCTTACTATGCTGGAAGATGAACAAGAATATCAACTCTATCAGATCAGCCGAGAACTGCTGGCTGAAAAGGGGTATCACCATTACGAGATTTCCAACTTCGCCCGTCCCGGAAGAGAATGTCAGCACAATTTACTCTACTGGCAAAGCTGCGAATATCTGGGCTTGGGTGCCGGGGCGGTTTCCTTTATGAACCGGGTGCGTTATCGGAATACGGTTGATTTGGATCGGTATCTGGGAGCCTGTGCAGATTATCCCGGCGGATTCTGGCAGGGAGAGATTCTGGAAGAAATGGACGAAAGGCAGCGCTGGGTGGATGCGGTGCTTTTGGGCCTGCGTACCACTCAAGGAATAAATATGGCCGATTTCCAAAGGCGTTTTGGAGTTGATCTGAGCCAGGAATATGCTGAGCTCCTAAACGAGCTTCTAGCAGGAGGCTTCATTAATATTAAGGATGGATATCTACATTTGGCACCTTCTGCCTATTTCATCTCCAACCAGGTTTTATACCGATTTATAGCCTGATTCCATACCTTGACAAAGATTATGGCAGGTGATACTTTTTAATAAATAAGTTAGCACTCGATGGTCATGAGTGCTAACAGGGGTGATATAGAAATGACTCTGGATGAAAGAAAACGTCAGATTCTCCAGTCGATTATAAGAGATTATGTGGAAACCGCTGAGCCAGTTGGCTCCAGAGCGGTAGTGCGCAAACATGATCTAAAGATATCTGCTGCCACCGTACGTAATGAAATGGCCGATCTGGAGGAAATGGGCTATTTGGAACAGCCCCATACTTCGGCTGGGCGTATCCCATCAGAACGAGGCTTTCGCTATTATGTGGACTGTATGATGGAAAACGAGAACTTATCTGAGGAGCAGATGGAGGAATTAAGGAATGCTATAACCAAAAATGTACGGGATCTGGATGAGGTAATAGCTAATGTAGCTCACTTTTTGTCACAGATAACCCGTTATACTTCCTTTATTGTGGTCCCTTCGATCCATACCAGTCAGTTCCGCTATCTGCAGTTGCTCCCCTTGAATCCCGGAGAGGCCTTACTGCTTCTGGTGACTGATCTAGGATTGATAATGCATCGAAAAATTGAGATCCCCAAGGGGGTTAGCCACCAGGATCTGGAGAATATTGGCGCTTTATTCAATAATGTCTTTGCTAACCGGCGCCTGGAGGAACTACGCCGTACTGATCTGCAGGTGATCAGAGAAGAACTCCATCAGAGACGAAAGATCATAGATACTGCTCTGGATGCCGTTGATCTGCTCCTGCAGAGTTCCCATGATGATCGGGTGGTGATCAGTGGGGTACTGAATATGCTTAACGAGCCAGAATTCAAGGATCTGGATAAGCTGCGCCGTTTTCTCTCCCTTATAGAAGAGGAAAACACGATCAAAAACCATCTGCCCCAGAGTAGCGGGGAAAGTCTGAATATTAGTATTGGCCAGGAGAATCCAGATGACATGAAAGACATGAGTGTGGTTATGGCTGGTTATAAATCCTTTGATGAACTGGGCACAATGGGGGTAATTGGGCCGATACGCATGGAGTATTGGCGAGCAGCAGGTACGGTGGAAGCTGTCCGCATGCTTATTAAAGATATTCTTAGTTAGCTAAAGTAAACTCTTGGAGGAAGGCATGACAGACAAGTCCCTGAGTGGCAACCAACAGACCGAGGATAGATTTCAAACCCTATTAAATAATGCTAATGCAGCCCGGGTGATCTCCCAAGCAGTGGAAGGAACCATCGGGCCGCGGGGCTTGGATGTTATGATGGTCGATCGTTTTGGTGATGTAGTCATAACCAATGACGGGGTCACCATATTAAATTTAATGGAAGTTAATCATCCCGCCGCCCAAATGATCATCAATACCGCCCGTTCCCAGCAGAAGGAAGTGGGCGATGGTACCACCACTACTACCATTTTGGCCGGGGCCATGATAGCGGAAGGGTCTGCTCAGGTATTAAAGGGTGTTCCGGTGACCAGAGTTGTGGAAGGGATCCGTCTAGGGGTCTTGGCTTGTGCTGAGTGGCTCCAGGAGATAACGGTTCCTATTGAAGATATAGATGACTCGCAACTTTCATCTATTGCTTGGGTCGCTGGACGGGGTGAGCAAGTACTGGCCGCGCAGGTTATGGAAGGCGCTCGAATCCTGGGCAAAGATAGGCTGATGGATCCTGATTACCGATTTGCTGACACCATTGTTGCCCGGGAGGCGGCTGACAACCTGGTTTTTCCAGGAGTTGTTCTCAACAAACAACCCGTTAACCGAGAAATGCCTCGTCAGTTGCAAGAGGTTAACATCTTGGTGATAGATGATGCATTAGCTCCGGAAGAAGTCAATGTGGAAGCTTTAAAAACCGAATCAGGTTTTCAATACTATCGCCAGTCCCGGGAGAATTATCACAACAATCTGGCGCGCTTAAAGGAATTAGGAGTTAACCTGGTAGTAGTCGATCGCAGTATTGATGATACTGCGGAAGAGGTCTTGACCGATGCCAACGTAATGGTACTGCAGCGAGTATCCTCCCGGGAAATTCAACGTTTATGCCACCATACCGGTGCTCGCCGGATCAAACGCAGCGCTCTGAATCGTGACTCCCACAGCCTGGCTGCTTATTTGGGTCGGGCCAAGAGAGTGCTGGTAGATGACAAACTGGAATGTACCATGGTTTTTGATGGCCAGGGAGAGAGCCAGGTGACGGTTCTGGTAGGGGCAGCTACCGCCGAAGTAGTGGATGAACGGGAACGTATGGCCCGGGATGCTGCTGCGGCTGTTCAAGCGGCCATAAAGGGCGGGGTAGTCCCCGGTGGAGGGGCAGTGGAAGTGTGGCTGGCCTCTCGTTTAGAGAACCTGGCCCGTCAACAGGAAGGCCTGATTTCCTATGGGATATTGTGTGTGAAAGAAGCTCTGCTCAAGACCTTTTTATGTATGGCTGCCAATGCCGGCTTTAACTCTCTGGAGAAGTTAGGTGATGTTATCGCCGGGCAGCGCAAACAGAATAGCAATCGCCTTTCATTCGATGTCAACTCTGGCCAGCTGGTAGATATGTTGGAATTAGGAGTTGTTGATCCGGCTTTGGTCAAACAGCATGCTATTCAGGCTGCCGGAGAAGTAGCCGCCGCGATTCTACGAATCGAGACGGTTATCAAAATGAGAAGTGAAAGTACTGACCATCCCCACATGGTTGAATAGAGGTGAAAACAGTGGAAGAAAAGGACTATACGCTAACGGATGAGGCTGCGAATCCCCAAGAGACAGAAATTGAAGCAGAGAACTCCGCAGAGACCGTCTTGACTGAAAACAGTTTACAGGAAGAGATCGACCGTTTGAAAGAGGAGGTTGCCTCCTATTATGAACAACACCTGCGTTCTCTGGCTGAGGTGGATAACATTCGGAAGCGGGCTTTGCGGGAAAAAGAGGAGTATATAAAGTTTTCCGCGGTACCAGTTATCAAAAAGGTGTTACTGGTAATGGATGATTTAGAAAGGGCTCTGGCTATGTCGGAGTCTAATCGGGACTATGATGCTCTCTACAAGGGTTTGGAGATGATCGCCAAACGCATGGCAGACCTCATTGAGGAAGAAGGTGTGGAGGCTATTGAGGCTCTCGGCAAACCTTTTGATCCTCAGTTCCATCAGCCTCTGCTGGTAGAAGAAAACCAAGATCACCCAGAAAATACCGTGATCGAAGAAATGCAGAAGGGTTATGTTCTGCATGGCCGGGTGATTCGGCCCAGCTTGGTCAAAGTGAGCAAATAGTTCATAATATGTAATTAATCTTGGAGGTGTTGAAAATATGGGCAAAGTTGTCGGCATCGACCTGGGTACGACCAACTCCTGTATCTCAGTTATGGAGGGTAAAGATACGGTGGTTATCGCCAACGCCGAAGGGGAGCGTATTACTCCGTCGGTAGTAGGTTTTTCGAAATCAGGAGAGAGATTGGTAGGGCGTATAGCCAGACGGCAGGCCATTACTAACCCGGATCGAACTGTACTTTCTATTAAAAGGCATATGGGGACTGACTATCGGGTAGAGATCGATGGTAAGAAATATACCCCGCAGGAAATATCGGCAATGATCTTACAGAAACTAAAAACCGACGCCGAAGCTTATCTGGGTCAGCCCATCACTCAGGCTGTTATCACTGTTCCAGCCTATTTCACTGATTCCCAGCGCCAGGCTACCAAAGATGCTGGTAAAATTGCCGGCTTGGAAGTTCTCCGTATCATAAATGAACCTACCGCAGCGGCCCTGGCCTATGGCCTTGATAAGGATGAGAATCAGACCATACTGGTATTTGACTTGGGAGGCGGAACATTTGACGTTTCCATTTTAGATATCGGTGACGGTGTATTTGAGGTAAAAGCCACCAGCGGTAACAATCGACTGGGGGGCGATGATTTTGATGATCGCATCATCAACTGGCTGGTAGAGGAATTCAAAAAGGATAACGGCATAGACCTGCGCAATGACAAAATGGCTATGCACCGCCTGAAGGAAGCTGCTGAGAAAGCTAAACATGAATTATCCGGAGTTTTGACTACTGATATAAATATTCCTTACATTACTGCTACCCAGGAAGGGCCACTGCATCTGGAGCGCACTTTATCCCGGGCTAAGTTTAACGAAATGACCGCTGACCTGGTAGAGAAGACCATGGGGCCATTACGGCAAGCCATGAAAGATGCCGGACTACAACCGGCTGGGATTGATAAAGTAATATTGGTAGGAGGCTCCACTCGTATTCCTGCTGTCCAGGATGCTATCAAGGAATTCTTGGGTAAAGAACCGTTCAAAGGCATCAATCCGGACGAAGTAGTAGCGGTAGGAGCTGCTATTCAAGCCGGGGTGTTGGCTGGTGATGTCACTGATGTAGTGTTGCTGGATGTGACTCCTCTGTCCCTGGGTATTGAAACCCTGGGAGGAGTATTTACTCGGATCATTGAGCGCAATACCACCATACCGACCTCGAAGAGTCAGATATTTACCACTGCAGCCGATAGCCAGACGTCGGTTGATGTCCATGTTCTACAGGGTGAACGCAAAATGGCCAACAA
>DBRE01000014.1:11169-37042 GCA_002305535.1 Syntrophomonas sp. UBA1376 | reverse complement strand
ACTGGTAAAGAGCAGACCATTACCATCACCTCGTCATCAGGTTTGACCGACGAAGAGATCGAACGCATGATTCATGATGCTGAACAGCATGCGGAAGAGGATGAACGTAAACTGAAAGAGATCGAATTACGCAATGCGGCTGACACCATGATCTATCAGGCGGATAAAACGATCAAGGAGTTTGATGAGAAGATAGATGAAGCCGATCGGCAACAAATCGAACAAGCGAAAGCAGAGCTGGAAGAAGCTCTGCAGGGCACCGATAATGACTTGATAGAGGCTAAAACCCAGGCTCTGACTGAAGCTATCTATACAGTCTCGGCTAAAATGTATGAAGATGCTAATCCTCAGGATGTCCAAGATGATGTAGTGGATGCCGATTATAATATTCCGGAAGATGACTAAAAAAGCGCCCCAACATCTCCTAAATGCCATATAATGTACGGGAGGGGTACCCAGGACCCGGAAGCCTTGGTTTCCGGGTTTACCCTGTTTAACCAGGAAGGTGGAATAACATGTCTAAACGTGATCTTTACGAAGTGTTAGGTCTTTCCCGCGGGGCCAGTGCTGACGAAATCAAGAAAGCTTATCGGCAACTAGCTCGTCAATACCACCCCGACGTTAATCGTGAAGATCCTGATGCCAGCGAAAAGTTTAAGGAAATATCTGAGGCTTATGAAATACTAAGCGATCCTCAGAAACGACAAGCTTACGATCGCTTTGGTCACGATGCTTTTGACCCAACCCGTGGTGCAGGTGGTTTTGGCGGATTTGACTTTGACGGTGGGTTTGGCGATATCTTCGATTTGATTTTCGGCGCCGGGGCTAGTCGAGGTCGGCAGCGTACTGGTCCTCAGAGAGGGGCAGACCGGGAAATCCGCATGGAGATTACTTTTGAAGATGCCCTATTTGGGGTGGAAAGAGATATTCAGATCTCCCGGGTGGAAAAATGCGAACCATGTAAAGGAACAGGAGCACAGGAGGGTTCTTCAATAAATACCTGTCCTACCTGTAAGGGTAGCGGTCAGGTGCGCAGTGCCCAGTCCACTCCTTTTGGCAGATTTGAGACCGTCCGCACCTGCAACCGCTGTCAAGGAGAAGGAAAGATCATTGAAAAACCGTGCACTAAATGTCGGGGCAGTGGAAGAGTGAAACAGGCTCGCACCTTAAATGTCAGGATCCCGGCGGGAGTTGACACCGGTTCGCGCATCCGTCTGCAGGGTGAAGGTGAACAAGGTTTAAGAGGCGGCTCACCCGGTGATTTGTATATAACTCTTATTGTGCGTGAACATCCTCGCTTCAAACGGGATGGAACCACACTGATAACCCAGCTGAAAATCGATTTCGTCCAGGCAGCTATGGGTGATACTATTGAGATAGAACTACCTGGTGGTGCCACTCACGAATTAAATATCCCGGAAGGAACACAGCCGGGAGATGTGCTTACCGTTCGTGGCAAAGGAGTTACCCATCTGCACAGCCAGCGCCAGGGCGATTTAAAAGTGATCATACAGGTGAGCATACCGAAGAAACTGAGCAAACGGCAAAGAGAAATATTAAGCAGCTTCCATGAAGAGGACGAGAAGCCTAACAAGAGAGGTATATTCGAAAAATTCAAGGACGCTATGGGCTAGAGGGTGTAACACATGAAATGGAAAGAGATATCAGTTCTTACTAATGGTATCTGCTTAGATGCAGTGGCAGGCATCTTTCATGAACTGGGTTCGGGTGGTGTGGTAGTGGAAGATCCCCAGGCCGCCCGACAGTATGTGAGCAGGGACTGTTGGAATGCGGACAACATTTCTGCTGACGTGCAGGGCCATGATTTTGTGGTGATAAAGGCTTACTTTCCGGATGATCACCAGGTCATGGAACAAGTAGGCGAACGCCTTAAAGAAGTAGAAAAACAGCTTCATAGCAGCTGCAAAGTCTATATTAATGAAGTCAATGATGAGGATTGGGAACAGTCCTGGAAAAAGTACTATCATACCTTCAAAGTCGGTCAGAATTTAGTTATCAAACCTTCCTGGGAACAGTATCAACCTGCCCCTGGTGAGGTAGTCGTCGATATCGACCCCGGGATGGCTTTTGGGACAGGCATCCATGCTTCCACTCGGTTTTGCCTGACTTTTATCGAAAAGTATATCCAAGGCGGAGAAACCGTAGTAGATGCCGGGTGCGGTTCGGGCATCCTGTCTATCGCTGCTGCTAAGCTGGGCGCCAGTAAAATACTGGCTATGGACATAGAAGAGGTAGCAGTACGCATTGCCCGGGAAAACATTGCATTAAACGGGCTGCAGGATCGTATCGAAGTGCAGGAAGGTGACATTGTCGCCTCCCTTATCAATTCCTCGCCCCAGGTGATCCTGGCCAACATAACTGCCGAGGTGGTAGCCCAACTGGTTCCGGTGGCGGCTCAGGTGCTACCTTCGGGAGGGTGGTTTTTTGGATCGGGAATTGTGGACAGTCGCTGGCCGGGAGTGAAAAAACAGTTGGACAACCATGGGTTTGAGATACAGCAGTTGCTTACCGATGTGGACTGGGTAGGAGTAGCTGCCCGCAAAATATAGCCTGATAGTGGTGCGAAAGGAGTGGCATCTTTGCACCGCTTTTTTGTCGATCCTCAAGATATCATAAACCAGCAAGTCCATTTTTCTCAGTCTGAATCCCGTCATATTGAGCGGGTAATGCGGCTGCGATCAGGTGACACCGTGGTAGTATTTGACGGTAGCGGCTGGGAGTATCAGGTGGAATTGCTCGAAAAAGCTTCCAGTGCCCTGGTGGGACAGATCATTAGTCGGGAATACCAGGATCGAGAATCGCCTTTCAAATTAGCACTGGTTCAGGGAATAGCTAAAGGTGAAAAAATGGATACTATCATACAGAAGGCTGTAGAAGCTGGAATTGACAGTATCTACCCGCTTCTTACTGAACGTACCGTGGTGCAATTAGCCGGACAGAAGAGCCAGCAGAAACAGGAGCGCTGGCAGACCATTTCCCGGCAGGCATGTAAACAATGCCGCCGCAATCGAGTTCCTTTCGTTTCACCACCTCTAGAGTTCGCCTCATTCTTGGAGCAGCATCAAGGCCAGCCTATTTTGATGCTCTATGAGTCTGAGCAGGAGTGTACTCTAAGACAGGTACTGAAAAAAGATCTCCTTGCCCGACAGATACAGCCCTGGTACCTCATGGTCGGGCCGGAAGGTGGTTTTTCAGAGGCTGAAGCAGCCATGGCCAGGCAGAAAGGTGCTATACTGGTTAGCCTGGGACCGCGTATATTGAGAACGGAGACCGCGGGTCTCTTAGCAGCAGGCATCATCCTATACGAATTCGGAGATTTGGGTTAGAGCTTGTTCTTAACAATGCGGAGGTGCACATGAAAACGGTGGCCTTTCATACCCTGGGGTGCAAAGTCAACCAAGTGGAAACTGGACAAATAAAGGATGAATTGATCCAAAATGGCTACCGGGTGATCGATTTTTCTCAATCAGCTGATTTGTACATCATCAACACTTGTACCGTTACTCATGTCAGTGATCGTAAATCACGGGCGGTGATCAGGCGCGCTTTGAAAGCCAATCCTGAGGCTACGGTAATAGTCACTGGATGCATGGCTGAACTTGAACCTGATAAGATAGCCGCTATGCAAGGGGTAAACCTGGTGGTCGGCAACCGGGATAAACACCGCATAGCCCAGATCATTGAACCTCTGAAGGGGGAAGCCAGAATTATTAGGGAACCCATTTCCCCTCAGGATATGCTGGCCCCCGCCTTATATCATAGTCATCATGAGCGTACCCGGGCTTTTGTTAAGATCCAAGACGGTTGCCAGAGCTTTTGCACTTATTGTATTGTGCCCTATACGCGTGGCCCCGTGCGCAGTAAAGCTCCGGATGATGTGATCCGGGAAGTGGAACAACTGGTGCAACTAGGTTATCGCGAGATAGTATTGACCGGCATTCATACCGGACAGTATGGTCGTTCTACGCCGGATTGGACCCTGGATGGATTGCTGGAAAAAATACTGGCATCGGTACCCGGCAGCTACCGGATTCGGCTGAGCTCGATCGAACTTGGAGAAATCAGTGACCGTCTGCTAGAATTGATCAAGAGTGAGAACCGTTTATGCCGACATCTACACATTCCACTGCAGAGTGGAAGTGATCGGGTACTTAAACGAATGGCACGCCGTTACACTCGGGATGAATACCAACGGCGCATACTGGAAATAGCTGCTCTGATACCAGGAGTCGGTTTCGCTGCTGATGTTATGGTGGGGTTTCCTGGAGAAACTGTTGACGATTTTGCCTCAACGGTTCAGCTGCTGCAGAGTTTACCTTTGTTGGACCTACATGTTTTTAAGTATTCGCCTCGTCCCGGAACACCAGCAGCATCTTATCCTGATCAGATTGACGAAAGAGTCAAGAATGAGCGCAGTAAAGTCCTGCTGAGCATGGCTCGACAGAAGCATAGAGAATTTATGAAGAGTATGATGGGGCAGGTCTTTACCGTTTTGGTAGAAGAATGTGAGTCAGGAAGATGTAAGGGATTCAGCGACAATTATATTAATATCGAGTTTTCCTCACCCCATGACCTGTGCGGTCAATTTATTGAGGTAGTTTTAGATGGAATTCACCGTAACTATGCCGTAGCAAGAATTTATGCCTAGATGATCTGGAAAGGGGAAAAACGTGGGTACCAAGGATATTGGACGAAAACTACAACAGGCGCGGGAAGATGCTGGTTTAAGCCAGGAACAGCTGGCCAGCAGGCTGGGTTGCGCACAATCTACCTTATCCAATTACGAAAAAGGGAAGCGCAGACTTTACCTAGCCCAGTTGGAAAAAATTGCCGAGATACTCAATCGACCTATTGAGTATTTCTTAGAGAGCAATAATTACCGATCAACTCAGCATCTGAGCAGTGGTGATAACACCATTGAAGAACCTGAACTCTTACAAATCGTTAATGCCTTATATGAATTATCCAGTGAACAGAGGCGATCAGTAATGGACTACATAATCTGGCAGAAAAATCGCCAGACATACCGGGAAGGATAAGGGGGCAAAGTATGTTTCGTGATACTATTTCGCAGCAGGATAAGGAATTAGTGTTTTTTACACGGGAGTTGATCAACCAACATATTGTACCCCGTGCCTTGGAATACGATGCTCTTGGCAACGAGCAGTTCGATGGATCAGCTTTGGACATATTAGCTGAATACAATTTGCTGGCCCCTATTATTTCCCCTGAGTATGGCGGACGGGGAGCCAGTTATCTGGTTACCGCCATGCTACTTGAGGAAATTGGTGCTGGATGTGCGGGGGTGGCTGCAGCGGTCGCGGCCAATATCCAATCTATAGCTCCACTGCTGGCAGCAGGCACACCGGAACAGCTGGGCCACTATCTGCCTTTGCTGACTGCCCCGCAAACCAGCTTGGGAGCAGTCGCTATGGTGGAAAATGGCGTCAACTTAGATGTTTTGCTGCCAACGGAAAAAGTAGCTAAACACGGTTCCTCACTACAAGCCCAGAGAAGTAGCCATGGAGATATTATCAACGGTTGTAAAGACTATGTTATGAACGCTGCTACCGCCAAATTTATTTCTACCCTGGTAGAATATCCGGAATGTCGTGACAAGACATCTAGCGGATTTCAATTGATGGTGATCCCTCTGGATGTGCCCGGGATAAAAAAGGGACCTTCCGGTCGCAAACTAGGTCTGCGCTACTGTAGTACCGCAGAAATTGAGTTTAAGGCAGTAAAGGCTGAGCCTCAGTTTATGATTGGCGGACCTGAGTCAGGCCTAGAATTGTTTAAGGAATGTATGGATAAAACGGTACCTCTCATCGGAGCCGTCTGTGTGGGAGTAGCTCGTGCAGCCTACCAGCATGCTTTGGAAGTGTCCAAGGAACGCAAGATGGCTGGACATCCGGTATTTGAAGAGAGCGCGGTCAGGCACAGTCTGGTAAGTATGGCCAGCAAGCTCAACGCGGCCCGTCTTAGTGTTCATCATGCCTGTTGGATGATCGATAAGGGCATGGATCATACTCTGACTTCACCTCAGGCCAAGATAGTGGCTAGTCAGGCTGCCCAGGATATCACCTCCAGGTCTATGGAAATAGTAGGTAGCCAAGCCTATGTCAACGGTAACCCAGCAGAAAAGTACCTCCGTGACGCCAAAATGCTGTCCATTGTGGATGGAAGCGAGCAGTTCCATCGGTTTTTGCTGGCTTCGCAGTTATAGAAAGGAAGGAGACGTACGATGGCTTTGTCCATGTTAAGTGATAGTGATCGCCAACTAATAATGGAAGTCAGAGAACTTGCTTCTACCCAAATTGCTGAGCGGGGCAATCATCTGGATCTGATAGGTGATAAGGAACCGGACTGGGTCATTCCGACCCTTTTGGCGGAGAGGAATATACTGGCACCGACTTTGCCCAACACTTATGGTGGCAGAGGTTTATCCGTGATGGCTACCGCTGCCATAATTGAAGAACTAGCAGTAGGCTGTGCTGGAGCTGCAGCCATTGTAGTGACTAATTGTTATGCTTTGACCCCCATTGTGGAGGCGGGCAGCAAGTATTTACAAGACCAGTTCCTACCCCTGATCACGCAGAAAGAGCCTCATTTGGCTAGCTCGGTCATCAACGATGTATCCAGTGAATTGGAAGACCATACCGGGTCTATCCCGGAAGATATAACCCGCATTTCTACTACCATTAGACAGCAGGGAAACCAGGTAGTGATAAACGGCAACAAAGACTATATCTTTAACGGTGCTATGGCTGATTATATGGTCGTACTGGCCCGCAGTATCGATTCCCGTCATAAATCCCGACTGCAGTTTGTGGTTATTCCCGCTAATACTTCCGGTATACATATTGTAAAACCTGTACAAAAAATCGGCATGCGTTCTGCTCATACGGTAAGACTGCAGTATGACAATGTAACCGTACCGGAAAATTACCGCATCGGACGGCCAGGGGGAGGTTATTTTCTGCTTCTGCAGACCTTTGATCGCAACCTGGCTCTGGTTGGGGCTATTGGTGTAGGTATCGCGCGGTCAGCTTATGAATTGGTGCGTGATTTAGCTCGCCAGAAAGACCTGCTGGGGAAAAACACCACAGCTAATTACTATTTTGCTAGCGCCCTGGCAGACATGAGTGCTCACATTAATGCTGCTCGGTTGTCGGTGGCCCGAGCAGCCTATCAGATCGATCAGGAAGGCAATTATTCACGGGTTTCTGCTATGGCCAAACTGTATGCCACACAAGTAGCTCAGCAGGTAACCTCCCAGGCGGTGGATTTGGTAGGGCGTATGGGATTTGTGGTCGGACATCCGGCAGAAAAGTACCTGCGTGATGCCCAAATGCTATCCATGGTGGCTGGTAGTGATTACCTGCATCGCAATACGGTAGCCGATCAGCTTTGATGAATAAGGACAGCATTTCCATATCAATAGGCTTACTTATGTGCCAGTAACAGCAGAATTACAGCCTTCAAGAAATGTTTTGAAGAAAGTTGTTTATCTGGTAGAATGGATTCAATAAACAATCCAACAAATCACCAAACTCAAATAAATCAAGCAGGAGGTGAAAAATTGTCAGAGGGCGATTGTTTGTTTTGTAAAATTGCCAACCAGGAAATACCTGCCAAAGTGGTATTTGAAGATGACCAACTGGTAGCCATTGAGGATATTGAACCTGTGGCTCCTGTGCATATACTTTTGATTCCCAAGTCTCACCTGACTTCATTAAATGATATTACTGAGGAAGATATCGGCCTTTTAGGTCATATCCAACTGACCGCTGCTGCCGTGGCAAAACAACTGAATGTAGCTGAAGAAGGTTATCGGCTGCTATGTAACTGCGGGCCGGCTGGGGGACAAGCGGTAATGCATGTTCATTACCATTTATTAGGTGGGCGTGACCTGGGGTGGCCTCCCGGCTAATCTTGACTGCTATGGATAGTAAATAGTACAATAGATTGGCATTCACTTAGCCTGGTCAGATGAGGGGAGGGAAACAATGAGCGAAGTAAAAGTTGGGAAAAATGAATCCTTGGATAGTGCACTGAAACGTTTTAAGCGTTCTTGCCAAAAATCTGGGGTTATGCAAGATATCCGCAAACATGATCATTATGAAAAACCGAGTGTAAGAAGAAAGAAAAAGTCCGAAGCTGCACGCAAGAAGAAAAAATTCTAAGTGTTATATATCTCTGCTGAACCCCGAGATATAGGCCGAGTGATGAAGCTGTTGCTTCCAGCATTGTAGCTGCAGCAGATTATAAAACAGTTTACGGATTATAATCGATTGAACATAACCTGGCAGCCCCAACGGTTGCCAGGTTTTTCAATGGAGGTGTTGGTATTTGAGCTTTATGAATAGGGGCATGCAAAGTCGACGACAGAAAAGAATTGTGTCTATTATAGTTGCCATTGTTATACTGTCATTTTTGGTGAGTATTGTAGGATACGCTTTTTTATAGAGTGAAATAAAAGAGAGGGCGATTCAAAAAGAGTCGTCTTCTTTTTCTTTTTAAAGAGAATTCATTTTATACCAAGGAATTAGCAAGAAAATATAGAATATTGAAACAAATCCCAGGGCATATCTGAGGAATAGGGAGTGAGATCATGTTTAGACTCAGTACCATACCGCAGAAATATCTCGACGTTATCGAGACGATTTTTAATGAATTTGATGGAGCCTTGGTTATTGATGAACTGGGAAAAATCAGGATCATCACTGATTACTATTGCCGAGCAAGCGGGCTATCCAAGCAGGAGGTACTGGGCAAAAGAGTAGATGAAGTTTTTCCAACTACGCGCATGCTGGAGGTTCTGAATACTGGTAAACCGATAATAGCAGATATCTGGGAACTGGCTGGGAAATCCCAGATAGTTTCTCGGGTACCTATTACTTTGAATGGGAGTATTATCGGCGCAGCAGGTTTCAATATATTTCGGTATCTAGATGATGCTCAGGGATTTGCCCATCGTATAACCAATATGTTTTCTGAGTTGAAATATTATAAAGAAGAGGTCAAGCGCTTATCATCTGCCAAATATTCTCTGGCTTCTATTGTTGGAAAAAGTGATGCCATCGTGGAGGCTAAAGAACAGGTTCGTATGGTGGCGGCAACCTCCATGCCGGTATCCATCACCGGAGAAACAGGTACTGGGAAAGAATTGTTTGCCCATGCTGTCCACCAGGAGAGCTCCCGTCGAGAGTACCCGCTGATTAGAGTGAACTGTGCCTCCATTCCTGAAAATTTATTGGAAAGCGAGCTGTTTGGTTATGAAGAAGGAGCATTTACGGGGGCACGCAAATCAGGTAAACCTGGAAAATTTGAACTAGCCCACAAAGGTACTCTGTTTCTTGATGAGATTTCTGAACTATCCTGGGTCGCCCAAGCGGGTTTATTGAGAGTACTACAGGAAAAGGAACTGGAACGAGTAGGCGGAATAGATACTATTGCCGTGGATGTGCGTATTATTTCTGCTACCAATCTGCCTTTGCGGGAACTGGTAAGCCAGGGTAAATTCCGCAAGGATCTGTTTTTTCGTTTGGATGTTTTTCCTATACACATACCACCGCTGCGAGAGCGTATGGAGGACTTGGAACCACTCACCGAATTCTTTATAAATCAATTTAATCAGGAAACAGGGGGGCACATTAAAGGGATTTCCAAGGAAGCAATGGCCCGACTGCATCAATATCACTGGCCGGGCAATGTACGAGAATTAAATACGGTCATTGAACGTGCCTGCATCGACACTGGTGCTGGCATCATAAGCATAGACAATTTATTGAGGTTTGCCGGTTCCAAGGTCAGTGCTGATAACCGGCTGAAATACCAGGGATTTGATCTGGCCAAAGCCCGAGACGAGGCAGAAAAGTTGACCATTATCCGGGCTATCAAGGCTTGCCGGGGCAATAAAACTCAAGCTGCCCAGCTGTTAGGATTAAGCCGCAGTGCATTATACTATAAGATAAAGCAACTTCAAATCCCTCATTTGCTGGACGAACCCAAAAACTAAGCAAGGTGTTAACCTCATAGAACACTGTGCTAAAATTAGCACACCTGCCCATAAAACCCTGTGAGGGCGATGCTTTGCGGAAAGGCCTATCGATATTGTCCGAATATTCAAACATCGATCGGAAGCATAGGGGTTCCTGCCTGGCTATATACGCCCTTTGTTGAATTGGCATGATTCGTGCAAAACCTGCTATTGAATTCTATTTGGTAGGAGGTTTTTTTATGGCGATAACGGAACAACGGTTGCCAGAGCGGTCGACTAAATTTGCCAACTGGAAGGATGAATACCAGGCCAAGTTAATGGATGCTAGTGATGCTGCCAAACTGATTCGCAGTAATGATGTAATCATGGTGTCGGGAGGTACTTGTATCCCCCACGATTTTTCAGTGGCTCTTAGCAACCGGGCAGATGAATTGAAAAATGTTACTATCTGCCTGGGGCTGGCATTAAAGCTGTACGACTATATGCAGCCCCAATATCGAGAGCACTTTCAAATTGAAACTCCTTTTGTGGGACCGGTGGAACGCATGTGTCTGGAGTGGAAGACCGCCCAGTATATCCCGGTTCATCTCAATCAGCTATCTTTATGGATGGATGCCAGGAAGCCGAATGTTACAACTTTTGTGGTCACACCTCCAGACGAGGATGGATATATGAATCGTTCTAATTTTGGCGGACTGGTTCCCCGGCGAGCTATTAAACGGAGCGATCTGGTAATTGTGGAGGTAAATTCAAATACTCCCTGGTTGGTCAGTGATGACCTAAAAATTCACGTTTCCGAAGTAGATGCTATTGTGGAAACCGATGCCGATCTGACAGAGATCCCGGATATTCCTATCACCGATGTAGAAAGACAAATTGCACATTATATTGTTGATATGATTCCGGATGGCTCTACGGTTCAGTTAGGCTTGGGTGGGTTGGCCAATGCCATTGGTTACTTCCTGCGCGATAAGAAGGATCTGGGAATCCACACGGAGGTCGTCCAGAATTCGATCATGGAGCTTATGGAACTGGGAGTAGTAAACAACAGTAAGAAAAACATCAATACTGGCATCACCACAGGTACCTTCTGTGTAGGAAACGCTGCTTTGTGGAAATACGTGGACAAAAACCCCGATTTTTGGTGGACCGAAGTAGAACATAATAACGATCCCTATGTTATCGGGCAGTACGATAATCTGATCTCGGTAAACAATGCCCTGATGATGGATGTGACCGGGCAGGTGGCATCGGAATCTATTCGGCATCGTCAGTACAGCGGTACGGGCGGACAGGTCAATTTCATCCTAGGCGCCCATCTCTCCAAAGGTGGTAAAAGTATCCTAGCCCTTAATTCATCATTTACTGACCGAGAGGGCAAGTTGAAGTCGCGTATAGTTCCTTTCCTTCCCCCAGGCACTATTGTATCGACATCACGCAATGATGTTGAATATGTTGTGACGGAATATGGCGTGGCCAATCTGCGTTTCAAAGGCGTAAACGAAAGGATTCGGGAGATGATTCGCATTGCTCATCCTGATTTCCGCGATGAACTCATGTTCCAGGCTAAGCAAATAGGTTGGTTCTAAACTTTATTATCTACCCCGGGTAACCGGGGTTTTTTTAATTTCTGGATCAGCCCCAATAGTATTGGGAGGGCATGCGCTACTGCAGACTAGCATATATTTGTATGACGGGTGGTGGAATACAGCTTTGACAGGAGGGAAAAGATGGACAAACGCAAAGAGGCTTTGACTAAAGTCATGGCCGAGTTCTTGGAAATCCCCAAGGATCTGATCCTGGATCTGCCTAAGATCACCATTATTGGACGTAATGAAGTATATCTGGAAAACCATCGCGGTATCATAGAATACTTGCCCAACCGTCTCAGGATCAATTTGACCCGCGGTTTTTTGGAGATCGAAGGAAGGGATTTGGAGATCAAGGCTTTAATGGCCGACGAAATTAGCATATATGGGCAGGTAAACAGTGTTAGATATCACGATTGATTAAAGGAGATATTACGGGTGATTAATCGTTTTTTTGAACAAGTGGGCGGGATCGTTCGAGTTCGCCTACAGGGTAAAAATTTGGAGAAGATCATCAACATGGCATTAGCGCGAGGCATCTTTATCAATGATGTCAAACGCAAGGAAGATGGTCTCCACTTCAAAATACGCAGCAGTGCCTATCAAGCTTTGAAAAGCATTACTGAGGAGAACGGCTATGAACTTGAAGTCACCGAGAAGAAAGGTATGCCTTTTTATCAGGCTCTCCTAAAAAGGAGACTGGGCTTTGTGGTGGGGGCTCTAATTTTTACGATAGCCTTATATTTTCTATCCTCTTTTGTCTGGTTTATCGAGGTGAGTGGCACTAAGCAGGTGGATCCAGTGCGTGTCCTTGTGACTGCGGCCCGTTATGGGTTATATCAGGGGGCGGCCAAGTGGGATTTCAGTCGTACTGAAGCGGAAGAGGGCTTGTTACGCGATATCAACCAGCTAACCTACGCCAAGATCGAAATTCGCGGTGTCAAGGCGCGCATTGAAGTAGTTGAAAAAGTCATGCCCCGCGAGGAAATAATCGGCCCATGTCATCTGGTCGCTGCACGGGACGGCATAGTTGAGCAGGTACTGGTTTTGGATGGCCAGGCTAATGTAGCTGCTGGGGATGTGGTGGCTTCTGGTGACATATTGATTTCAGGGGTGGTTTTTCCCGAAGTCAGTCCCTATATCGTAGTTGATCCGGAACAAGAAAACAGCTCAGCCACCATGCCCTATACAGTAAGGGCCCGGGGACAAGTGGAAGCACGGGTCTGGTATGAAGGATATGGTGAATGCGCTCTGGTGGAGGAAAAAACCATTTCCGGTCGGGAAGCTACGCAGTATTATCTGGAAACCCCCTGGAAGGATTTTTCTTGGCCGCGTCATCCCCAACAGTTTGCGCTGGCTGAAAAAGAACATCAGCGCAAGACCGTCTATACTCCTCTGGGCAGTATCACCCTGCATAAAGTAAAGGATATAGAACAAATCAAAAAAGTGAGCGAGCTTTCGCCATCCGAAGCGGAGAAGATCGCCATCCAGAGGGCTCAAAAGGCATTAAGGAATAAAATTGGTCAGGACATTGATTCATCTACCATTACCAAAGAAGTGATATCTTCACCTAGTGAACAGATCATTAGAGTCAAACTGACTGCAGAAATGAGGGAGGACATTGCAGTACCGGAGCCCATAAGTGGTGCTCAACATAGCCAGCGGTGAATTTGATATGATATAATAACTTAGATATTTTGTTTCCTGATGGGAGGAATACTGTTTTTGACCGACAAAGAAACGAAAATTTCTATTGGGGACAATTCTCTAGCCGCCATACTGTTTGGCAACGGTGATGAGAATTTTCGCTACCTTCGCAGTATAGCAGCAGCTGAGATTTCGGCCCGGGGATCAGATATCCATATCAAAGGCAAAGAGGAAGATGTGAATTTTGCCTCCGACTTAATATACAGTCTGCTGGATACAGTGGAAAATGAGCATCAGTTGACTATCAATGATATAAACTATATGTTCAATCTGTTAAAACGAGGCGATCACAGTCGCCACCATGATATTGTGTCGGGAACGCTGCTGAGCACAGTTCGGGGTAAAACCATCAAGGCTAAAACTCTAGGTCAGAAAAGATACGTTCAGTCCATGCTGCGCGATGACATAGTGTTCGGTATTGGCCCCGCTGGAACCGGCAAGACCTACCTGGCGGTAGTAATGGCAGTAAGGGCCCTGCGCAGCAAGGATGTAGAAAGGATCATACTGGTGCGACCCGCAGTTGAGGCCGGGGAAAAGCTGGGCTTTTTGCCTGGCGATTTTATTGAAAAAGTCAATCCCTATCTTAGACCGCTCTATGATGGGTTGTTCGATATTTTAGGGGTAGATGTGACTCAGCGCTATATGGAAAAAAACATTATTGAGGTTGCTCCCTTAGCTTATATGCGGGGAAGAACCCTGAACGATGCTTTCATAATCCTGGATGAAGCCCAGAATACTACGCCCCAGCAGATGAAGATGTTTTTGACTCGACTGGGTTTTGGTTCCAAAGCAGTTATCACCGGCGACATTACCCAGGTGGATCTCCCCAAAGAGGATTATTCCGGTTTGATAGAGATCCGTAAGATATTGTCTAATGTTAAAGGTGTTTCTTTCGAATATTTGACTAAAGAGGATGTAATCCGCCATCCACTAGTGCAGCAGATCATTGATGCTTATGAACAATACGAATCTCAGCATGGGTATAGTGAGCAAGGTCGGCAGGATAATTAAGGGAGCTTTATAATGCGTGTACCTTCATTCCTAATCTGGATAGGTAATACTGTGGCCAGCTTTTTCCGCAATTCCACCACTCAAAAAGTGCTGGGGGTTATGCTGTTTTTCTCGGTCACTATTTTGATAGTATTCAGTAGTTTTAGCCCCAAACAGGTGATGCTTAAGCCTGATGAAGTTGCTCAAGCAGATATACAGTCCAAAATAAATGCGGTGGTCATAGATGAAAGGCAGACCGATGAGCTGAGAAAACAGGCTGCTGACAAGGTTCAGAAGGTCTATCAGGAGGACAAGTATGCTCTAGTCAATACCAATGATGATATCAATCGGTTTTTTAATAGTGTAACTGGTATTCTGTCCACTGCAGATGAAGACCATTTGCCGCCATTGCATGATTTGATTGAGAGCACCAATACCCTTAGGGATGAAGCTAATTTGCAGCTACATAGCCCTACTCTGGCGCAGTATATTGTCAATGCCCAACCTGAGGACTTAGAACTTATTCGCCAGGCGGCACTGTCTGTGGTGCAAAATCTGTTGAATAAACCGGTAACCGATGAAGCCTTGCCTGATATTTACCAGCAAGCTCAAACCCAGATCGATTCCATGGGTTACTCACGCACGGCTCGCGATATAATAAAACTAGTAGCAATAAACAGTCTGCGTCCCAATTTGATATATAATGCTGAAGCCACTGCTGAAGCTATTCAGGAAGCCAGTAACGCCATCCAACCGGTGCAGAAAAACATTAAAGCTGGCGAGATCATTGTGCGGGCCGGAGATAGAGTAACTGTTGAACAGATCTCCATTCTGGAACAACTGGGTATCCAGCGTACCCAGAGTTATACCTCTACTCTGATAGGTGCAGGGCTTTTCGTCCTGTTGACTTTCTGGGTGCTCATTCAATTCCTGCGCCGTTATTATTCAGACATATTTAAGGACGATCGGCTGATGCTGCTTATAGGCCTGGTATTCATCATCATTCTGTTGTTGACCAGGTTTCTGACCATGATCAAAATAAGCGACAATGCGGAAATAAATAGTTTGGTGGGATACCTGGCTCCGGTAGCAGCCGGATCCATGTTGATCGCGATTCTGCTCGATAACCGCTTGGCGCACTTTTTGACCCTGGTGATGGCTTTGTATGTAGGATTAATTACCGAGGGCAACCAACTGTTTTATGGTATTACCGCCTTTGTAGGTGGTACCGTAGGAGTATTTCAAGTATACCGACTGAGTCAGATCTCAGATCTGGCCAAATCAGCGCTCTACGTGGCCCTGGCTAACATCGTCACTATTGTTACTCTTTCCATGATAGGGGGGAGTTTATCCTGGAACCTCATTTTAGTAGGCATACTGATCGGAGCTATTAACGGTATTTTATCGGCTATACTGATGATCGGTGCTCTACCTTATCTAGAGAGTGCCTTCTCCATTACCAGCATGATAAAGCTTCTCGAGCTATCTAACCCCAATCACTTTCTGCTGAAAAGATTACTGTTGGAGGCTCCTGGCACATATCATCACAGTCTGATGGTAGGGAATTTGGCCGAGGCTTCGGCTGAATCAATAGGAGCTAATCCCTTGCTGGTTAGAGTAGGTGCCTATTATCATGATATTGGCAAGCTGAAGCGCCCGGAGTATTTTGTTGAAAACCAACGGGGCTTTGAAAATCCCCACGAAAAAATCGCCCCGGCTTTAAGTGCGTTGATAATCACTTCCCATGTCAAGGATGGCCTGGAATATGCCCGTGATGCCCACCTGCCTGAAGTGGTCAATGATTTTATCGCCCAGCATCATGGCAACAGCTTGACCAGATATTTTTACGGGCGAGCTTTGGAAGAGGATCGGGATGGAACAATCAGTGAGGATAGCTTCCGCTATGAAGGGCCTAAACCCCAGAGCAAAGAAGTAGCTTTAGTGATGTTAGCCGATTCAGTTGAAGCTGCTATCCGCTCTTTGCAGGAACCGACCGATGCTAAAATTAGAGAAATGGTCAAAAAGATCATCAAAGACAAGTTGAATGATGGACAGTTGGAGTCATGTGACCTTACTTTTAAGGACTTGGATACTATTACCCAGTCTTTCTGTACTATCCTAGAGGGAATGTATCATAAGCGGATCGAGTATCCAGAAGTAATCGTTAAAGAGTTCGAAAGAAGGCGAGAAACCCATGGAGACAATGATCATCAATCAACAGAACGTGATTAACTATACCCGTGAACTTCAGCAGGTCATTCAAAAGGTGGTCAAGATTGTGGCTCGCATAGCCAAACTGCCTGCTAATACTGAGGTCAGTATTATGGTGGTGGACAATAATTATATTCAAGAGTTAAACTTCATCTATCGTGGGCAGAATAGTCCTACAGATGTGCTTTCCTTTGCCATGAATGAATTGGTAGATGAAGAACCGGATTTTGACTTTTCCGGTGAAGTCAATGTATTAGGGGACATAGTAGTATCTCTGGAAAAAGCTCAGGAACAGTGCCAAGCCTATGGACATAGCCTGGAAAGAGAACTGGGTTTCCTGGTAGCCCATGGTATGCTACACTTGTTAGGTTATGATCATGAGACTGAGCCAGAAGGTCAGCTGATGAGGCAGTTAGAGGAGAAGATCATGGCCGCAGCGCAGTTGGGGCGTTAACACTATGAGTAAAGGCAGCCTGAAAAAGAGTTTTTACTATGCCATCGCTGGGATAGTATATGCTCTAACTCGGGAACGCAACTTGCGAATTCACTTTTTGGCAGCTGGTGTAGCCATAGCTGCCGGAATATGGTTAGAGATCAGCTATTTGGAATGGGGAATGCTCGCCATTACCATTACGCTGGTAATGGTAGCAGAAATGATCAATACGGCGGTGGAAAAAACCGTAGACATTATTACGGGTGAATATCATCCTCTGGCCAAAGTAGCCAAAAATGTAGCTGCCGGAGCAGTGTTGCTAAGTGCTATTAATGCACTGGTCATGGCGTATATAATATTTGTTCCGTATCTGCGCTGAGGATTAATGGGGGACAACAATGACTGATCAAGAACTGGTAAAAATAGCTCGTCAGGTTCAGCAGAACGCCTATGTGCCTTACTCACATTTTCCAGTAGGGGCAGCCCTTTTAAGTGCGCGGCAAAATGTGTATACTGGAGTGAATGTAGAGAACTCTTCTTATGGGCTCACCGTTTGTGCTGAGAGGAATGCAGTTTTTAAGGCTATTAGTGAGGGCGAAACGGAATTCGAGGCTATTGCTGTCGTGGGTAATGCTGAGGGATTTACCTATCCCTGTGGGGCTTGCCGGCAAGTGTTGGCAGAGTTTGCGCCGCAAATGAGGGTTATTCTGTGTGATACTGATAATAATATCAAGGTTTATAATTTGAGCGAATTATTACCGCAGATGTTTTTGCTGTAATTGTAGGAGGGCTAAACTGGTGAAATCTGGTTTTGTGACCATTGTTGGCCGACCTAATGTGGGCAAGTCAACATTGTTGAATACATTGATAGGGCAGAAAATTGCGATAGTCTCTGAAAAGCCGCAGACCACTCGCACCCGCATCCAGGGAATACATACCTGTGATCAGGGGCAAATAATTTTCATAGATACTCCGGGAATACACAAACCCAAACACCGTTTGGGAGAATACATGGTGGAGGTTTCCACCCGCAGTATGAATGAAGTGGATCTTATCTACTATATGACCGATGTTACTAGGCCTTTTGGCGGGGGAGAAGAATTCATTCTCAATCAACTTAAAGATGCTGGTGTACCGGTGTTTTTACTGGTGAATAAAATAGATCTGGTGACTGATAAGGAAGTGGAAGAATTCATTCGTCCCTTTACGGGAAACATGAACTTCTCGCAAGTGATTCCCATCTCAGCGTCATTGGCCACCAATGTAGAACGCCTGTTGGAGAATACTTTTGCTGTTCTGCCTGAGGGCCCCCTCTATTATCCGGAAGGTGATTGTACTGATCAACCGGTTTCCTTCATTGCTGCCGAGCTGATCCGTGAAAAAGCCCTCCTGCTCACTCGGGATGAGGTGCCCCATTCTCTGGCGGTCGAAATCGAGGAGTTTAAGCAGCAGGGGAAAGACAAAGTCTACCTGCGGGCGGTTATCTATACGGAACGGGATTCCCAGAAAGGGATCATTATCGGCAGAAACGGGCAGATGCTTAAAACCATTGGGGAGCAGTCCCGGCAGGATATCGAGAATATGCTGGAAGCTCATGTTTATTTAGATCTCTGGGTCAAGGTAAAAAAGAACTGGCGTGATAGTGAAAATAATTTGAACCAACTAGGCTACCGTTTGTAAAGAAGGGATTCATGTTGCCAATTGCCTCCTATTTGGATAGCACCAATCTACAGCCGGATGCGCAGTGGGCGGACATAGCCAGGCTGTGCCAGGAAGCGGTTTTTTATCAGATGGCAGCGGTTTGTGTGCATCCCTACTGGGTAAACAGGGTGCATAGCCTATTAATGGATACCCCTGTAAAAGTGGCCACCGTGATTGGCTTTCCTCTGGGGGCCAATGTCCTTGAGACCAAGCTATGTGAGGCTCATCAGGCTTTACAAGACGGTGCTCATGAACTGGATATGGTAATAAATCTGGCCGCCTTGAAGGCAGGTGACTACCACCTGCTGGAGAAAGAGGTGCGCACTCTGGTAAGTCTCAAGGTAGATCATCCTCTGGTACTCAAAGTCATTGTGGAAACAGCTTTGCTGACTCCCCCACAGTTAGCTACCATAACCCGTTTATTGGGGGAATGGGGCGCTGACTATATCAAAACATCCACCGGTTTTGCCGCGCGGGGAGCATCTCTGGAAGACCTGCATATCATTGGAGCCAATCGCAACTCTTCTCTAAAGATCAAGGCCAGCGGAGGAATTCGTACCCGGGGTTTTGCCCTGGAATTGATAGAGGCGGGAGCGGATCGTATCGGTACCAGTTCGGCCATCTCTCTGCTTAGGGAAGTGGAAGACGATTCGCGGGACTGAAAGCGCAGTGCGCTGTCTTAAAATCGCCCTACTGTTAGTTCTGGTCATCGTTTATGTAATGGTGGCTACCCATAATCCACCCGCCTGGTTTAAGGCCCTGGGATATAATCAGATTCTGGATGCCTACGGAAAAATCACCGCTGGATATGCCCCTTTGAATTGGGTTCATGACCCGGGGCTGCGCTCTTTTGGAACTGGTCAAACCAGTTCTGCTCATGCCCTCATCCCCAGCGAGGATCAAGATCATCATTCTCGCATAGTGTCTGCTCTGCAAACTGATCCCCTCGCTTTGATCGAATGTTCAGCTGTAGATGCCTGGCATACCACTACACAGGGACGGGCTGCCTTAAGCCTTATCAGAGATAAAGCCTATCGAGTGGTTGTATTTGACGGAGGACACCATTTGCCCACCTTGGGCTTGCAACCTGATATTTTGCTGATACCTGCTCTCAATGATACTGCTGTTCACACCTATATGCGGGATGGGATTTCGCTGCAGACTTTGCAGCAGTTGCTGGAAAAGATAGATTCACCCAGTGTAGCAGTGGCCGTACCCCGCTGGTTGGTAGTTAAGCGTCCAGCTAGCCTGCAAACCATTACCGAGCGGATCATCCGCCAATCCGATTACCGGTCAGATGAGTGGGATACTGCCTTTGATCCCTGCACCTCGCCGGGCATGAGTTGGTATAATGGTTATATCCTGGCTTATATAAACAGAGCCAACCTGGAAGACCCCGGCGACTATGCCGACCAGCTTAGAGCACTTGATCCGGAGATCAAGGAAGTATTCATGGCTTTTAATTATAATGATATTGACCAGGATGAAGCTACTGTTTGGGCTGACCAGGTAGGGGCACAATTGGGAACTGCCGTTACCATTGTGAACCGACCGGTCAAAGTAAGTGATCTTTTATTAGGCAGGTAAAACTGTGTATTATAACGCACCGGTACTGATAATAAAATCTATAGATTTTCGTGAGGCTGATAAGCTGGTCACCGTTTATTCCGAGCAATACGGTAAACTGCGAGCGGTAGCGCGCGGTATAAAAAAACCGAAGAGTAGTCTGCGCTCATCTATCCAACCTTTCTGTTACTCTCAGCTTCATTTTTATCGGGGGCGGGATCTGGAGTTGATCACCCAGGGCAAATTACTGGATTTCTTCGGTAATTCACGGGAGGATTTGGAAAGAACCCTGTATTCAGTTTATCTGATGGAGATACTTGATAAATCACTCATGGATCGCCTGCCTATACCGGGGCTGTTCCGTTTGACTCTGCAGACCCTTAGAACCATTAATGACAATGGCATCAATCCCTTAGTGATACGCCATTTTGAACTTAATTTGGCTATACACCTGGGCTATCGCCCTCAATTGAACCAATGTGTAGTCTGTGGAGGCAACCAAGCTCTGACGGGATTTAGCCTGGCGGAAGGGGGCATGATCTGTCGGGGATGTTTGCCAGCCACATCCACCGGGATCATTACCATGTCGGGTGAATGTCTGGCTATTCTGCGACAGTTGGAAGGGGCCAATAGCAGTGTGTTAGCACGTATAAGAGCCTCTGCTTCTGCTCTGAAGCAGTTGGAATACTTTTTGGAGCAATATCTGCAATATCACCTGGAAAGGCCGTTTCAGTTAAAGCAAACCATACGCTACCTGAAGCCATCCCGTGGGCACGTTGACAACTAGGGAACAGATGGTTAAACTAATAGCAAAATTGTTTAGGTGTACCAGCTAATTGCATAAGGACGATGAAAAAGAGGAGTAAAAAGTAACCCCCTCTACAGAGAACCGGTGGCGGCTGAGAACCGGGAGGAGTTATTTTTGAAGGCGCTTTGGAGTCACAGGAGGAACGCTGCTCAGCAGCTAGTAAAACCTGACCAATGAAGGTGGGCTTTAACAGCCAATCAGGGTGGAACCGCGGGTCAACTCGTCCCTGCCAATCAAGGGACGAGTTTTATATTTTAAACTTTAAGATAAGGGGGATACTGACCCAATGAATTTTCAGGAAATAATTCTGGGGTTGCAAAACTATTGGGCCCGACAGGGATGCATTATTCAGCAGCCCTATGATGTGGAAAAAGGCGCTGGAACCATGAACCCGGCTACCTTCTTACGCGCTTTGGGGCCGGAACCATGGAACGTAGCCTATGTAGAGCCCTCCCGGCGGCCCACTGATGGGCGCTATGGAGAAAACCCCAATCGCCTGCAGCATTATTATCAATACCAGGTCATTTTGAAACCCTCGCCCGATAATGTTATTGATCTATACCTGAATAGTCTTAAAGAATTGGGTATCGATCCTGATGAGCATGATATTCGCCTGGTGGAGGACAATTGGGAATCACCTACTCTGGGTGCCTGGGGGCTGGGTTGGGAAATATGGTTGGATGGCATGGAAGTAACGCAGTTTACTTATTTTCAGCAGTGTGGAGGATTTGACTGTTATCCGGTCTGCGCTGAAATCACCTATGGCTTGGAAAGAATAGCTATGTTTATTCAGAATAAGGAAAGTGTTTTTGATATTGAGTGGGTGGATGGCATTAGTTATGCTGATGTACATCACCAAGGGGAAGTGGATTATTCACATTACAACTTTACTTATGCAGATGTATCTACTCTCATGACCATGTTCACCCTCTGTGAAAAGGAAGCACTGCAAGTAGCTGACCAACAGCTGGTTCTGCCGGCTTATGATTATGTTCTCAAGTGCTCGCACTTGTTTAATCTTCTCGATGCCCGCGGGGCTATCAGTGTTACCGAGCGCACCGCCTATATTGGTCGAGTCCGCAATCTGGCTCGCCGCGTAGCGGCAGAATACCTGGAACAAAGGAAACGCTTGAGTTATCCGCTGCTCAAAGATGAGCGATTAAGGAAACAAGTTCTGACTGAAGAGGAGGCGAAATAATATGGCCAAAGACCTGTTACTGGAAATTGGCGTAGAAGAGATGCCTTCTGCCTATATGCCTGGGGCCATCAGCAATTTGCAGGAATTAGCTGAAGAACGCCTGCAGGAAGCCCGCCTAAGTTGGCAGCAGCTTAAGGTATATGCTACACCCCGCCGGCTGGTCCTGTATGTTGAACAGTTGGCGGAAAGTCAGCCTGATTCCCAGCTGGAAAACCGTGGCCCGAAGAAGCAGATGGCTTTTGACGAGAACGGGAACCCTACCAAAGCCTGTCAGGGTTTTGCCCGGGGTCAAGGGGTGGCTGTTGAGGAACTGGAGATTCGAGAAGTAGGCGGCGTTGAATATGTTTTTGCTGTGAAAAATCTGGTGGGTAAGCCAGCGCAACAGGTGCTGCCTGATATTCTGGCCGGGTTGATTACTGCCCTGCCCTTTCCCAAATCAATGCGCTGGGGATATTTCCATACCCGCTTTCCTCGGCCTATTCGTTGGCTGGTAGCCTTATTTGGAGATCAGATCATCCCCATGCAAATCGAAAATCTAGTCAGCGGTCGAACTACCTGGGGACACCGCTTTCTGGGCAGGGAATCCATTGATATAGCGGATGCCGGGGATTATATGCAAAAAATGGCGTTGCACTATGTAGTTTTGGACCAGGAGATGCGCCGAGATATGATCTGGCAACAGGTTCAAGAAGCCGCGGCCCAGGTGGGGGGAGTACCTATGGAGAATCCAGATCTGTTAGAGGAGATCAATTATCTGCTGGAATATCCCACTGCATTTACCGGCAGCTTCTCAGAATCATACTTGCAGGTACCTGAGGAGGTATTGACCACCAGCATGATCGCCCATCAGCGTTATTTCCCGGTATATGATAGAACCGGGCAATTGATGCCCGCTTTCATAGGGGTACGCAATGGCGATGGGGAGCATCTGGATACTGTTCGGGCTGGTAATGAGAGAGTTTTAAGAGCCCGCCTGGAGGATGCCCTATTCTTTTGGAATGAAGATAATAAAAAGCCCTTGGAGGATTTTAACCAGGGATTGCCGGAGGTTCTCTTTCAGGAAAGGTTGGGGAGTTTACAGCGGAAGGTACAGAGAGTGACCGCTATTGCTCTGTACCTGTGTCAGGAAACTGGTTGGGGCGATCCGGAATTGGTTAAACGGGCCGCCTGGCTCAGTAAGGCTGATCTATTAAGCAGTATGGTCTATGAGTTTCCCGAGCTGCAAGGCATCATGGGTAGGTACTATGCCCGTAATAGCGGAGAAGATCCTCAGGTGGCCGAGGCTATTTTTGAACATTACCTGCCACGCTTTGCCGGAGACCAACTGCCCCAAAGTGATATCGGGGCACTATTGAGCCTGGCGGAAAAACTACACAATCTGGTGGGATGTTTTTGCATTGGTATCAAACCCACCGGTTCACAGGATCCCTATGCTCTGCGCCGACAGGCTCTGGGCGTAGTCCATATCCTACTGGAGCGCGAATCAAATATCGACCTGGAGCAAGTATTGCGTCAAACTTACCGTGAGTTTGCCGAGGTAGGGCCGGATCTAGATGAAGATGCGGCGGTCAGGGAAGTCCTGGATTTCATATGGCAACGCCTGAAGGGAGTTCTGGCAGATCATAGTTTTACCTATGACGTTATAGAGAGTGTTATGGCCGTACCCACCGGTCACCTGCTAGATGTTTATACCCGAGTTCAGAAAGTGCAGGAGTTTAAGACCACTGATAGATTTGATGATTTTATGGTGGTTTTCAATCGCAGTCACAACTTGAGTAAGAAGTGGGAGCAGGTGGAAGTACAGGTAGATGCCTTGGAGGATAACACTGAACAGGAACTTTATCAGCAGTTTTTGGCAGTGAGATCCCGGGTGATGGTACCTACCAATTATTATGATATGTTGACTGATCTGGCCAGCCTGCGTCCCTATTTAGATCGCTTCTTCGAAGCCGTCATGGTCATGGTGGATGATAAGAGATTGAAAGAGAATCGCTTGAGTCTACTGCGAGGAATCGCCGAACTCTGTAGGCAGGTAGCGGATTTCAGTAAAATAGTGCAATAAAAAAATAGCTAAACAGGATTTCTTTTTGCCGAAATAGTATATATAATTATTATTATTTGAGCGAAAAAGTATAGCATATAGGCGGTGAATATGATCGAACTCAGCGACCGGCAAGAGAAAATCGTGGCTATAGTTAAGGAATGTGGACCAATCACCGGGGAAAAAATTGCTGAAATGCTGTCGATGACCCGGGCAGCGCTGCGCCCTGATTTAGCGGTTCTTACTATGTCAGGATTTCTGGAAGCCAAGCCCAGAGTAGGCTATACGTTCAGAACCGAGGGGGCAGAGAACCAAATTCGCCGGGTACTCAATCAATATCGCGTGCGCGACATTCAGTCAAGACCGGTGATAGTAAAAGAAAACTGCAGTATTTACGATGCCATAGTGACACTTTTTGTGGAGGATACCGGCAGTATATTTGTAGTCGACAACGATAATTATTTATCGGGCCTAGTATCACGCAAAGACTTTCTCAAGACTACCCTGGGGCAGGCGGATATTCACAAGGTTCCGGTCAGTGTTATTATGACACGTATGCCTAACATCATTACCACCAATATTGAAGAGACGGTGATAGAAGCTGTTAAGAAGGTTGTCGAGCATGAAATCGACAGCCTTCCGGTGGTAAAATGTTTCTTGGATGCCGAAGGTGATGAAAAACTTGAGGTGGTCGGCAAAGTCACTAAAACTAATATTGCCAGACTATTACTGGATATAGCCTGTCTGCATAATGAGGGGGTTTAGAGAATGACTAATCACTTGCCAGGAGTCTACATAGTGTCAGACTCCATCGGTGAGACTGCGGAAATGGTGGTTCGCGCTGCTGCCAGTCAGTTTAACTCCGGAAATATGGAAATCCGAAGAGTTCCCAACATCTCAGATACAGATACCCTGGAGGAAATCGTACATCATTGCCAGGAAAACGGCTTTATGATCGCTTACACTTTGGTAGTGGACGATTTGGCCTCTTTCCTAAAGACCGAAGCTGAAAAGGCAGGGGTGGTATGTATCGATGTTTTGGGGCCGCTCATAGATGCTTTTAAAAAGGTGAGTGATATCGAGCCCAAAAAAGAACCGGGATTATTACGTAAGATCGACGATATGTACTATCGACGTGTAGAAGCAGTGGAGTTTGCGGTTCGCTATGATGATGGTAAAGACCCGCGAGGGATAAACCTAGCAGATGTGGTCTTGGTGGGTGTATCCCGAACTTCCAAAACGCCTCTATCCATGTATCTGGCTCACAAGAGAATTAAGGTGGCTAATGTTCCTTTGGTACCAGAGGTAGTACCTCCAGAGGAACTTTTTGCTGCTGAACGCGGCAAAGTCATTGGTTTGATAATTCAACCGGAACAGTTGAACCATATTCGAACCGAGCGTTTGAAAACACTGGGCTTGAAAGGACAGGCCACTTATGCCAATTCTGAACGTATTCTCGAGGAATTGGAGTTTGCTAATGAAATAATGAAGCGCTTAGGGTGTCCGGTAATTGATGTGACCAACAAAGCAGTAGAAGAAACTGCCAGCAAGATACTGGAAATCTACTATAGGAGGATTAGTAATGTCTAGCGGGAAATACGTGTA
>DBRE01000014.1:5297-11033 GCA_002305535.1 Syntrophomonas sp. UBA1376 | reverse complement strand
ATGCCGGGTATGATGGACACCATACTGAACCTGGGGTTAAATGATGAATCGGTGCAGGGCTTAGCGGAACTGACCGGTGACCAGCGCTTTGCCTATGACTGTTATCGCCGCTTTATTCAGATGTTTAGTAATGTAGTGCTGGACATAGAGCACTCCTTATTTGATGATATTTTGGAGAGATTCAAGCGTAAACTAAGCCTTATTTTCGACTATGAGATACCGGCCTCCGAACTACAGAACATAATCGAAGAATATAAAAATCTAGTGCAACGAGAAAAGGGCTTTCAGTTTCCGCAGGATGTCAAAGATCAGCTCATCATGGCTATAAAAGCCGTTTTCAGTTCCTGGAATAACCAGCGAGCCATTGTATATCGCCGACTCAACAAGATCGAGGACAATTTGGGAACGGCAGTAAATGTGCAGTGTATGGCTTTCGGCAATATGGGACAGGACTGCGGCACGGGAGTGGCCTTTACCCGTGATCCATCTGATGGAGAAAAGATTCTCTACGGTGAATTCTTGGTAAATGCCCAGGGTGAGGACGTAGTAGCAGGTATTCGCACTCCTCTGCCCATTTCTAAATTAAAAGAGGAACTGCCCGGCGTATATCAACAGTTTGTTGATACCTGCCAGAAACTCGAAAATCACTATCGTGATATGCAGGACATTGAGTTTACAGTAGAAAAGGGCATTCTGTATATGCTGCAAACTCGCAATGGCAAACGCACCGCCCGGGCTTCAGTTAAGATCGCGGTGGATATGGTGAACGAGGGTCTTATAAGTGTAGAAGAAGCCCTCTTGCGGGTTGATGCAGAACAACTCAATCAGTTGCTGCATAGGCAGATCGACACCAGTGTCAAACTGGAGGCTATCGCTAAAGGTTTGCCGGCTTCACCGGGGGCGGCCTCCGGCCAGGTAGTGTTCGATGCAGACTTGGCCGAAAAAATGGGAGAAGCGGGGGAAAAGGTGGTTCTGATCCGCAACGAAACTACTCCCGATGACATCCATGGGATCATATATGCTCAGGGGGTGCTGACTGCCCGGGGCGGTATGACATCTCATGCTGCTGTAGTAGCCCGAGGTATGGGCAAACCCTGTGTATGTGGTTGTGAGACTATCAAGATAGATTCCGCTGGCCAACAGTTTACGGTCAACGGGCTGGTAGTAAAAAAGGGAGACACTATTACCATTGATGGAGCTACCGGTAATGTTATGCTGGGAGAAGTCCCTATGATAGAGCCGACTTTATCAGATGAATTTGAGACTCTTTTGCAGTGGGCTGACCAGGTTAAGAAGGTAGCGGTGCGGGCCAATGCAGATACTCCCGAGGATGCTGCCCGCGCTAGAGAGTTTGGTGCCCAGGGTATAGGGCTGTGCCGAACCGAGCATATGTTCATGGCTCAGGAAAGACTACCCCATGTACAGGAAATGATTCTGGCCGAGAGCCCAGAAGAACGACAAAAGCCTTTGGCCACACTCTTGGAGATCCAGCGTCAGGATTTCTACGGTATACTCAAGGCTATGGCTCCGCTACCGGTTACCATTCGCCTGCTGGATCCGCCTTTGCATGAGTTCTTGCCTGCTCACGATGCACTGCTGCTGGAAATTGCCGAGTTGAAGCATCAAAAGGCCGATAATAAAACTATTCTGGAAAAACAGGAATTATTAAAGAAGATAAACAGTCTCTCAGAGGCCAATCCTATGCTGGGTCATCGGGGATGCCGCCTGGGAATCACTTATCCGGATATTTATCGCATGCAGGTACGGGCCATTTTTGAAGCCATGCTGCAGCTCAAGCGGGAAAACATAGATGCTTTTGCTGAAATCGAAATACCGCTGGTAATGGACATCAGCGAATTAGCTGTGCTCAAAGGAGAAATTCAGGCAGTATACGAGGAGGTCAAAGCCGAAAGCGGAGAAGAATTGAATTTCGTGATTGGAACTATGATTGAACTGCCCCGGGCTTGTGTGACTGCCGATAAAATTGCCACCGAAGCTGAGTTTTTCTCCTTTGGAACCAACGACCTGACCCAGACAACGCTGGGATTCAGCCGTGACGATGCGGAAGGTAAATTTATCCCGGTATATCTGGAGAAAAAGATAATCCGGGACAATCCCTTTGCGGTTCTGGATCGCGAAGGAGTAGGATCCTTAATGCGCATCGCTGTTGAAAAAGCCCGCGGGGTTAAACCTGATCTGCTGATGGGCATATGCGGAGAACACGGCGGCGAGCCTAGTTCTATAGAATTCTGCCATGTGCTGGGTCTGGACTATGTAAGCTGTTCACCCTACCGGATCCCGGTAGCCAGATTGGCCGCTGCCCAGGCAGCTATTAACAATAAGAACTAATTTTAAGCAATGCTAACTGGGGAAGCAAAGGAACATTCTCTTTGCTTCCCCTGTCGCGTCTTCATGAGATTTCCATCAAAACAATGCCTTAAATGAGGGTATGGATAAAAAGGGATTCACACCTCAGGTGTAGTATTACTTGTTCAGAAGAAATTCGTATCAGATTGTCATCACCAGAACCTGATAAAAATATAATCCTTTGGCAAACGCCAGAGTTTTTTTTTCCAAGGAGGGGGCAGCGATGCAGATTAGATTGGAAATAGAAAAGAGAGAATCAGAATCCTTGGGGCCGCTGGCCAGTCTGGCTGGCAAAACCAAGGGAAGAATACTTGATGAGCCACCTGATCCTATCCGTACTGCTTATATGTTGGATAGAGACCGGGTGGTGCATTCCAAGTCATTTCGGCGCTTAAAACACAAAACCCAGGTGTTTATAGCCCCGCGAGGGGATCATTATCGCAGTCGCCTTACCCACACCTTGGAGGTCAATCAGATAGCCAAGACTATCGGTGCCGGGCTCAATCTTAACCTGGATTTGATCGAGGCTATGGCCTTAGCCCACGATGTAGGTCACACTCCTTTTGCCCATGCTGGCGAGCAGATCCTAGACCAGTTGATGGCCAAAGGATTTCGCCATAATGAAAACAGTATTCGGGTACTTACCAAAGTTGAACAGCATAAGGGACGTGCCGGACTCAACTTGACCCAAGAGGTTTTGGACGGGGTACTTCATCACAGCGGATATGGTAAAAATGGGCAGCTAGCTGCCACCCTGGAAGGCCAGGTCATTAAATTGAGTGATAAGATCGCCTACGTTCAGCATGATATAGATGATTCAATTCGTGCCGGGCTGCTGAGTTTGGCTGATTTGCCTAAAGATTGTCTGGAAATTCTGGGTGAAACCCATAGCAAGCGGATAGCTACTCTGGTGATTGACACCATTTATCATACCAGGACGATGATGGAACAATCACCGCAGTCAGTTCGGGTAGAACCGGGGCCAGTGGTGGAAAGGGCTCTACGTGACCTGCGCGAATTCATGTTTGAGACCATTTACCAGGGGCCGGTCTGTTTGGCTGAACGAACCCGAGCTGGTTTTGTTATTGAGCACTTATTTAAATACTATCTGAAACATCCGGACAAAATGACTCTTTTGTACCGCCAGATTGCTGATGAGGAAGGACTGGAACAGGCTGTAGCTGATTATATTTCCGGGATGAGTGATGCTTACTGTATAGCTGCCTTCCAGGATATCTATATTCCACAATCCCTGGTTCCTGGAAAGGACAATGGTGAATAAGCTCATCTGGAGGATTATATTGATACCTTAACCTTTTCAACAGTATTGGAGGATTTTCGTCAACAACAGAGAATAGATGGTGAGGTATATGAGTAGATTTAATGAAGAGGTTATAAGAGAAATAAACTCGCGGTTGGAATTGGCCGATATAGTGGCTGAAACGGTACAGCTTACCCGCAAGGGCAACCGCTACTGGGGACTGTGTCCGTTTCACCAGGAAAAAACCTCCTCCTTTTCGGTGACTCCAGATCGCAATATGTTCTATTGTTTCGGATGCCATGCCGGAGGCGATATGATCACCTACATCATGAAGCGAGACAACATGGACTTTCGTGAGGCGGTTGAATATTTGGCTAATCGTGCTGGGGTGACTGTACAAAAGGAGAGCCCAGCTGCCAGGCGCAAACAGGAGCGAGCTCGGGGAGTAGTGGCTGCCAACCTGGCTGCTGCTCAGCTATATAGGGAGATTTTGCTTAGTGCCAAAGGTAAAAAGGGACTGGAATATTTGCAAGAGAGGCGGCTATCTCCTGAGATCGTGGAGAAATTTGGCCTAGGTTTTGCACCTGATAACTGGAATACCATCGAGGATTATCTATTCAAGAAAGCTTTTTCCCAGGAGCAGGTGAAATCTACCGGACTAATTAAGCGTAGTGATCAGCAAAACCGATACTATGACCTGTTCAGAAACCGAGTCATATTTCCTATTCATGATCAACGCGGTGAAGTGATAGGTTTCGGGGGGCGGGTTTTGGATGGCAGTCTGCCTAAGTATCTGAACACCCCGGAAACGGAACTGTTTTCGAAACGCAAGAACCTCTATGGATTATACCAGGCCCGCCAAGCTATGCGTAATCTCAATCAGGCTTTGGTAGTGGAAGGATACATGGATTGCCTGAAAATACATCAGGCCGGGATAGAAAACACCGTGGCAACATTGGGAACTGCAATGACTCAGGAACAAGCTCGGTTACTGCGTAGATTTGTTGAGGAAGTGGTACTACTGTTCGACGGTGATGATGCCGGGCAAAGAGAAGCCCTGAGAGCGGTGGAGGTATTACGCACCGAAGGCTTAAGAGTATGGGTTGTGTCGCTTCCTGGCGGAAAAGATCCGGATGACTACCTAGATTTGTATGGAAAAGAGGAATTTTTGCAATATATCCAGAATAGTAAAGTGGATCATATAGAATTCAAGTTAAATAGATATATAGAGACTGAGACAGAACTGAACCTGGATACGCGCATAAGGATCATAAAAGCGGTGCAAAAAGACATCGCATCACTGGAGAGTGAACTGGAAAAAGACTATTATGTTCGTTTACTGTCCCGGCGTCTGCAGGTACAAGAGAACCTGATACGGCGAGAGCTGAACAAAGGTAGCTCAGGCCGAAGCTCAGAGTTGAATAAAAGTGGAATATTAAGGGATAATACTAGATACGGCAAATCAAGCTTGGAAGAACGATTGCTGGTATCTATGTTAAAAAATACTGTGATATTCGAACAAGTTCAAGAAACGGTGGGACTAAATATTTTTCGGAATACTCAATATCGCCAAATGATTCATAGTTATGCCGATCTAATGCCTATCAATGATCACAGTTGGGATGACTTGGGTAATATAGCCCGACTGGAGGGATTTGCCTCGGCATATGCTCGAGTATCATTCTTAATGGAAGAAGAGCCAGGTCTTAAACCGGTGGAGGTACAGGGTATTATTCGCCGGATACAGATGCGGCGAAGAGAATTACGCTGGCAAAAGCTTCAGGAACGCCTGAATCAAATAAGCGAAGACGCTGACTTCGATCAGTTGCTCAGGTTTATCCTGGATCTGGATACCTTTATTAATCCAACCCATAAAGGGGTGACGACATGAAAACAGACCGAAAACTGGCCGAAACAATCAGCGCGCTGGTCGAAAAGGGTAAGAAGAAAAAGGGCCTTACCTATGAAGAAATCATCGAAGATCTACAAGGGTTTGAACTTAACTCTGATCATATAGATGATATTTATGAGCATCTGCAGTCTTTGGGAATAACTGTAGGTTCCGACAGCGATGCGGATGACGAGGCTGAGGATAGTGTTGAGACTGC
>DBRE01000014.1:0-5265 GCA_002305535.1 Syntrophomonas sp. UBA1376 | reverse complement strand
GCTACTCGTATCGAAGCAGGGGACGATGAAGCTCGCCGTCAATTGGTGGAAGCTAATCTTCGCCTGGTAGTCAGCATTGCGAAGCGCTATGTAGGCCGTGGTATGCTATTCCTGGATTTAATTCAGGAAGGCAATCTTGGCTTAATGAAGGCTGTGGAAAAATTCGATTATCGCAAAGGTTTTAAGTTCAGTACTTATGCAACCTGGTGGATTCGACAGGCTATCACTCGCGCCATTGCTGATCAGGCTCGCACCATTCGTATACCGGTACATATGGTGGAAACCATCAATAAACTGTCGCGGGTGCAAAGGAACTTACTCCAGCAAAAGGGACGAGAACCTAGTCCCCAGGAAATTGCAGAGGCCATGGAAATTCCGGTAGAGAGAGTTATTGAGATCATGAAAGTGGCTCAGGAACCAGTATCCCTGGAGACTCCTATCGGAGAAGAAGATGACAGCCATTTGGGAGATTTCATCACCGATGAGGATGCGGAGTCTCCGGAAGAATCTGCTTCATTTGTACTCTTACGGGAACATTTGGACGGTATTCTCAATACCTTGACTGACCGTGAAGAGAAGGTCTTGCGTCTGCGCTTTGGTCTCGATGATGGGCGGCCGCGCACCTTGGAAGAGGTAGGTCAGGAATTTGGAGTGACCCGGGAACGTATTCGCCAGATCGAAGCTAAAGCATTACGCAAGCTACGTCACCCGTCCCGCAGCAAAAAGCTTAAAGATTATATAGAGTAATTCGGGCAATTTGTGGGCGAACAAGTTGACAAGAAGCTGGCCTCCATTATATAATGGTTTTCGTTGGGACTTTCCTCGATAGCTCAACGGTAGAGCATCCGGCTGTTAACCGGAGGGTTGTAGGTTCGAATCCTACTCGGGGAGCCATTTGCGAACTACAGCGGTAACCCCCTGTAAGAGAGTTACCGCTTTTTACTTGAAGGTATGAATCAGACTATATCTATTGACGTTTTACCGTGGATTTTATATACTATCTCATGCAAGGCCACGGTGAGTACGGGCCTATAGCTCAGTTGGTAGAGCTACCGGCTCATAACCGGTTGGTCCCAGGTTCGAGTCCTGGTAGGCCCACCATTTTAGAAGTCAGAGGTCAGAAGTAGGATGTCGGAATCTGATATGACGGGGATAGAGGTCATTAACGCAAAGTAATCTGACTTCTGCCATCCGACTTCCGATTTCCGGTATGGCCCCTTGGTCAAGCGGTTAAGACACCGCCCTTTCACGGCGGTAACAGGGGTTCGAGTCCCCTAGGGGTCACCATTTCGGGCGATTAGCTCAGTTGGGAGAGCACCTGCCTTACAAGCAGGGGGTCGGCAGTTCAAGCCTGTCATCGCCCACCATATTCGAACGAAAAGCCTGCAATTGCATTTGCAGGCTTTTAGCATTTTCTGAACTGCTTAATTACCATTCATAAGAACGAGGCCACACTAGAACTGTTTCGCCTCCTTCTCCCTTGACCAGCACCCGGGCGTATTCAGCGGCATCATCAGTACTTAAAGCTACAGCTTCTCCCGGATAATCACGGGGTTTCAGGTGAACCCAGGGGCCGATGTCAAAAAAAGTGGCTAGAGGGTCATCGCAGTATCCCACTTGCAGCATGACCCGAACATGTTCGCAGTCGCTGTCATTTTTTATTAGGAAGGTGGCCTTGGTTTTGGCGCCTAAAGGAATAGGTGTAGATGCTTCTAAGGGAGCACATTGGGAAGGATCCGGTATAACCAGTGTTTCCTTGGCATAAGTCTTGAGCTTTCCATCGGTATACTTGATATGCAGCAAAGGCCAGGCCTCCCGATCTTCATAGTTTGTGCTACGAAATCCTACCAAATCATTGTTTTTTTCATTTCCCTTTAGCAATAAACCATAGTTGGGAATGGAGCCATCATACCAGCCTTGTACCAAATCGGTTATGTCCAAGCTTAGTTTTTCGGGGGGCGGTTCGCCAAAGATAGTAACTACGCCATCAGGTGTTTCAGCCATTTTTGGTTGATTAGCCCAGGTTACTCCATTCTGATTCCAATTGTTCAATAGCCGATGGGCGGTAACATTTATAGGTGAGCCGGATACTTCATTGCGATAAGTTGTTAGCTCCAGGATAGCCTCTTCGATAGCACTGGTTAAAGGGATTTTATCTAAACTGAAGTATAGCAGGGAGCGGTAATCGTCACCAGGCTTTAAATATTGGCTTACGAACAGAGCGATCTGACTACCAAAGTTCTTATTGGCATACCACTCTGATATATAGGTATTTTGGAAAGGTAGTAGAGACAATGTTGGCATAGGCACCTTCCTCTCCGTATGATTTCTACCTTAGCATACGTAGTAAAAAGAATATTTGTTACTACTTACCTGCTTACCTGTGATTTGCCACGGTATCCACAAAACATATGCACTATACTTTTTTGGAATTAATGGCAAACAATGTAACCCTCTTGGCAGAAGATTAATAAGATGAGGTAGAAAAGCTACTCACCGAACTTGAGATCTAAACTCGGTTGATAGTTTCTCAAGGAGACTGCTTTTTAATTAAATGAACAGGAGGTATGAGAAATGACCAATTATAAGGATGATGGATGCAAGGAATATTATCCCCATTCCCGTCCGCGTCCCCGTCCCAAGATCAATCAGACCATTTTGGCCTGTGGAAATGGCAGCGGCCTAATTATTCCGCAGCATGATCAGAATGATTCTCAGTTATTTAATCCTTATGTTATTGCCAGTGTTGCTATCGATACTTCGGACTTGAAAAAAGCCAATGTCAAAGTCGATTTTTCCAGTATCATCACTTTCCGGGAAGACGACACCGATGATCTGCGCCTGACTTTCCAATTGAGCAAATCTTACCAATTTGGCAACAAGATTCCTCTGGGAACCTGGACCTTTGAAAGAGACTTCGATGACAATGACGAATTTGAAACCACCGACTCTTTTTCATTTACCTGGTGTGAATGCGATGCCTGTCCGGGATGTGCCTACTACACCGTTGAACTGATCAATGTTGAATCCGAGGGAGTAGATTTCGTAGCCATCACCAGCCCTTCCATCAATGCTCTGGCAGTAGGGCCACTGGATTTCGACTACGACGATTATTAAGATTTATCAAAAGAACCCGGGCCAGTGTCCCGGGTTCAATCTTTTTCTGAAACTTTATTATGATTAATCAATTCCTGGTGGGAAGATAATTGAGCTGTTCTAATCGTTGCGTTAATTCCTCGCGAAGTTGCTGACCATTCTCATAGTCATCGGGTTGCACTCGATATTGATTACCGGTACTGGTTTCAATTATATAGGCGGGGCCACCCAACAGTGACCCTATTCGAGTGGTTTTCACTTTTTTGATCTCCCTAAAGGTTATGCAGCGGTTTTCACCGCCTTGACCGAATATCATCACTTTATCGTTAAGTTCTACATAATTGCCCACACTTTTTTTAGATTTAGATCGCAAGATCACAAGCAATATCAATCCTGCCACTGCGATAAGAAAAGCCGCCAGAGATGAATACAATCTCCAGGTCGCAAAACCAATTATCAGCAGTAACAACAACCAGATCCAAGCATTAGAGTAGCGTGTACTGTCAGTAACCTCATAGCGGGTCAAATTATCACTCCCCATCCCTACCATCACTTTTCTTCTTTATTGTGGCAGGAATGCTTATTATTCGCAAGTGGTTAGTAGGTATAAGGGCATTCCATCAAGGTCAGGGATTGGATCAACCATCCATTGGTATATTCACCAACTGTGATCTGAAAATGATAGCAGTCACCCGAGCGGTAACACTCGCGATAATCTCTTTGAAATATCACTGCTCCATCATCCAATACCCGGTAATAAAGATCGTTGAAATCGGCAGCAGCCCAAATGGGAAATCCCTCACCCGGAATCAGTTGCAGGCGTCCATAATCCTTGTTCCAGCGAGTAAGATACAAGAGCAGATTGTTGCTGAAAGAACAGGTGAAACCTTGTTGCAAGTAGGATTGAGCCTGCTCTACGCTGTGGCCATGCACCGGAAAGAGCAGATCGTCGATTTGGTCACGTTCACTTAAGAAAGACTCATAAACGGCCAGAGACTGGAGTAAGGCGGCGAAAATCGGATATTGCTCTTCAGTAACCGGTTCCACAGGCATAAGTTCCGGACAAGCCCCGGCAGGCTGAACCACAAGCAAGATCATTAGCAGAGAAACCAGCAGGTATTTACCAGCGGACAAAAAAATCACTCCTTAGTTATAGAGTGACTACTATTATAGACGTGCCCGGAAGTGATTCCTGCTGAAATAACTGCTCTGGGCTCGACACTTTGACCCTGGATACAGTTAACTCTCTACCATATCTACAAAAAAAGAGAAAAGACTGAAGGTGAGGATGCAAGAGGGGACGGTTCTTTCTGTCATTTCCAAAGCGAAAATTTGGATGCAAGAGGGGACGGTTCTTTCTGTCATTTCCAAAGCGAAAATTTAAAACAACAGTTATCATGAAATGACAGAAAGAACCGTCCCCTCTTGCATCCCCCTCTTGCATCTATGTACTTCTAAACACGTTGCTAATCCTTAATTTTGCTCTACCACGCAGACTCCCAATAAACCAGGGCCGGTATGTACTCCCAGTGCTGGGCTAATGTCAGAGGCTATTAGCTCCTTAATATTGGGAAGTTGTTGGAGCCTTTCCAGGAGTCGCTGAAATTCATCACGAGCCCCCCCGTGCATGACTGCAAGCTTGATGGGGCCTTTCTGTACAGCGGTTTCCACGATTTCAGCCAATTTTTCGATCGACTTTTGCCGGCCGCGAGCTTTACAGTAAGTAAAATACTTGCCTTCCGTATTGACCGAAATAATAGGTTTGAGATGTAAAAACTGACCCAGCATGGCAGCGACCGAGCCGATACGACCGCCCCTGCGCAGATACTCGAGGGTTTCCAAAACATAATAAATGTTTATTCGAGACTGCAACTGCTGAATATTTTCGATAATGGTTTGAAAGCTCAGACCGGCGGCTATGTCGCGTGCGGCCTCCAATGCCATCCAACCAGTAGCAATAGACAGAGTGCGAGTGTCAACAACTTTTATAACCATATCCTCAAAATCTTTGGCAACCATCCGTACCGCCTCATAGGTACCAGACAGACCACTGGACAGGTGTACAGCCAGAACATGGGTAAATCCCTGGTCGCGTATCTCTTCAAGTATGGTAGATATTTCACGAGGAGTGGGCATGGAAGTGGTCGGTATTTCATCTGGCATACGGTC
>DBRE01000111.1 GCA_002305535.1 Syntrophomonas sp. UBA1376 | reverse complement strand
GTTGGAATGACTTTCCGAGACTGAAGGTGTCAGCACGGTATAGACAATCTCATCCGGTACCGCAAATTCTCCCACAATCCATCTGCTGTATTCCGCACCGAATTTGTGCTCCTTTTCTTTATCTATCCTGTAATCAGCTCTTCCCTCAACGCGGAATGCCGTTATCGAATGGTCGTCGCCATGGCCGCGCATATCGGCTATGGTTTTGGCAGGATATTCAAAAGAAAACCGCCCGCCTTCGTCAGAATTGATGGTGATTTTTTCTGGTTCCAATTCACCGGAATCGCTGAACAACTGTTTAATAATTATCATAGTTTCCGGCAATGCGATAGGTTCTTCGGTAATTTCCTCCGCCATTGCTGTTATGGGGAAAAACAGCACACAACAGAAAGCCAAAAGCAAAATCGCAAAGAGTTTCTTTCTCATCGTTTTCATGCCGCAGCCACCTCCTTTTTGCCTTTCGTGACAATGACAAATATCAAAGCAGCAATCAGCAGCACCGTTCCCAGCCACGCACACCAGCGAAGTCCTATAAGTGACAGTGTTACACCCAGGGCAAATCCTAACGTCATACCGCTAATAAATCGACTAACCTCTATGTAAGATGGAGATTTGCCCTTAGAGGCGCTATTTGCAATCGAAAAGACAAGTCCCCATAAAAACCCGCCCTGTATACTGATACTTTGCAGGAGCATTATAAAGGCAATAATCCCCACCATGCTATTTTGCAGTGACTGGGTGCTGTTCATAAAAGCATAAAGCAGTAGAGCAGCACCTATTCCGCCAAGTAGCGGAGAAATAGCGGTTACGCTTTTGATGGCAAGGGATTCGAAAAACACCTTGATACCTCCGCCCATTCCTGAAAAGGGCGCTTTTTTCAAGAATATTGGGACAATGGCAGCATTCAGAAAAACTGCAATCACCACCTTGCCAAGAATACCCCCCACTGCACCAAGCACACCACCAAACATCCCACCTTGTGCAAAGGTAAGGAAGCTAAGAATGCGTACTGGAAGTGGATTAATTCCGAAGGAAGCTAACAACGCAAGCACTAGCCAGACGATACCCAAAACAACGGTGGGAATCATCTGTTTCGGGTTTTTTAACACCGTCAACGACTGACGAATATACTCGCCGATGAATTTTCCCACACCCATAGGACTATTCATAATACTCACTCCTTCTTCGAGGTTTATTGTTTAGTTACCAACCAATGATGGTTACCGTTACACCGGTTTCCTGCCATAACTTTTGCGAAACATCTGATACTTTCTGCTGTTCAACTATCCCGTGCAATAACATCACCCGCATGGTCTGGATCCCATCTCCAAAGGTCAGGTACATTCGTTCCCGATCAATTTCAACTAATTTTAAGCGCACACCATGTATCCCGTCACAACCCCATTTGTAAATCTTGCTGCCGATTAACATACCAAAGGTAGATACTACGCTTTCCTCCATGCCATTTTTACCCTGACCGTCTGCCGTGAAGACATTAGCCGACGGCACTGCTAAGATGCGATTATCCCAGATGAGACTTGCGGCAGAAAGTAAACGGCTTTGTCTCACTAGAAGTATGAAAGAGGTAATGCTAATGGCACCTAAAGCGAAAGCAGCTTCCACTACAAAGGTCACACCAAACCACACCGTCAAACAAATACTCACTGCCAGCAACAAGGCATAACAATTACGTTGTTTGCGGATTGCTTTCATCGGCACCCTACCTCCTCTATCATAAATTCTGGTGAAGGATGAGAAAGAAATCATCCTCCTAAAGGATGAAAGGACAGAAAAAGGCCTCTCATACTTAAGTATGAGAGGCTGGTTAAACCTCTTAGTTATGCGGTTTAGGATATCATCAGCTAATTTGGTTCTTCAGCAAGGTACTGATAAGTTCTGCGCGGCTACTTACAGCATATTTAGAAAAAATATTCCTGGCATGTGTTTTTACAGTGCTCTCACTAATAAACAGAGCCTCGGCAATTTCCCGATTAGATTTGCCGGAAAGGATTAGCTGCAATACCTCCTGCTCTCGAACAGTCAGAGGGTCTAAAATTTTAATCTGCTGGATAATATTTGTTTGCTGGGAGTGGCTCATATTGTCATATACAGTAAGGTAAACATGGCTTTTTAGCAACAAAACCAACTGATGGTTCAGAGGGGGGAGCATAACCAATGTAACGCATACAACTGTGAGGGCAATAACTGCCACCTCTGCACTGGGAAGACCTATAGAGGTCACCGCCATCCCCAAGACACCTCCGCAAAGGACACCGAACACATTGGCCGACAGTCCAATCCCGAATATTTTTGCAGGGTTATCTGTGTAATCCAGCATTTCGCCTAAAATGCTCCACCAAAACAGGTCAAAAATACCGCAAGCGCCAAGCATCATCGTATCCACAATCAGATAATCGGAAGTACTCCGCCCTAGCAGCATAAAGCTAATGAAGGCTCCCACAATCATTATCATACCCACATACAAAATCCTGGAGCGTTTAACTCCAGTCGGTAGGTTACGCATAATAGCAAGGGCTACAATATAAGGCACCGCCCAATACCAGCTTACCAGTCCTGTTAAGTGATCAAAAGCGGGGTTTATGACCTGGTACATCAGTCCAGAATTAATTGTGATAATAAAGATAAAGAGGCACAAAAGTAGTAGCGGTTTTTCAATGTCACCACGAGTATTGTCTTTTAGCATTTTGTTCGATTCATTTTCCGACCCTACTGGCAGCATCCAAATAAAAACCAGGCCGATTACCAGACAAAGTATAGAAAGGCCAAGGCCAATAAACGGTGACTGGTTCTTGGCAACCAAGTTGACTGCAATCATTATTAGGTTGGAATAAATCAGCACGTCGGCGCAGGATTTAATGCGCTCGTTTTTGGGAGTATAGGCTCTGAGGAAATATCCCCATGCCGCCACCGCACAGCCGCTGGCGTACCCGCTGACAATCAGTCCCCCCATCCATAGAGCGGAAGGAGCAGAAAAGAAGAGGACAGCGGTAACTAAGCATAAACCCATGCAACCAAGCATCATGCTTTTGGCGGCCGCCTGCGATCTGATAAACAGCCTGCAGGTGAAAAGTCCTGTGAAATGTGCGATAATCGCAGCTAGTATGTAACCGGAGGGGTCTGTTTCGTGCAGATTCAACAGACTATAAAGCACCGATCCCTCAAACAGAAAAGAGAGCACATACGCAAAAGAAAAAGAAAACGCTGCAATGGAAAGCCTACGAGCATTTACAGTTTTAGATCCGTTCATTATATATTCTCCCACTCATCGAAGGCGCTATCTTTTTAATTCCATTCATAAATATTCGCAGTTTTGAAACATTAGATCTTCCCACCTTGGACGCGGGCATACTGCGCCGCTCAATCCAAAGCATGTCATGTAGCGCTTCACGCCCAGATAATCACAGCCATCCGAAATTATATTTTTGGGCATCTAGAAGCGTCTCTTGCGGACTAATTATAGTAACAAATGTATGAGATAATTATACAACATAGAGGAGTAATATAACTTGATCTGTGTTGTATTGTGATGAAATATGCAGTATTAAGCCGTATATAGCCTAATTACATGCAATTTTTGTAATAGACACTGAATACGCTGACCCTTTGGCTTTAGGTCGGTGTTTTTTTGTGGGAAAGATATGAGAGAACCGTAAATTGTTTATAATAAAATAGACTAGCGGTAAGAGGGGGTGAAGTTATTGAAAAAAGCATATCTGATATCGACCGGAACGGAACTGCTCTTGGGTTCAACCCTGGACACCAACTCGATCTTTTTGTCAAGAAGACTAGCGGAAATCGGTATCAAGGTAATAGGCAAAAGTGTAGTTGGTGATAATCAGGAGGCCATTGAAGCTGCCATAAAGTTTGGCCTTTCTACTGCAGACGTGGTAATAACTACGGGAGGTTTAGGCCCGACACTGGATGACTTGACTAAAGAGACTGCTTGTAAAGTGGCGGGGGCCGAATTGGAATTGATCGCTGACGAAGAACAAAGGCTGCGGGAATACTTTGAGCGCCGTCATCGCCCCATGCCGGAAATCAACTTGAAACAGGCTATGTTTCCTGCGCAGGCAACCATTATTACCAATACTTATGGTACCGCTCCGGGTATGTATCTGCCGCTGAAAAATAACCAGGTTATCATCTGTATGCCAGGCCCTCCTCGGGAAACAGAACCCATGTATGATAATTACGTCCAAGACCTGCTCAGACAGACCTATAATCTAGACAGCCAAAGCTCGGCCAGCCGGATAATAAAGGTGCTGGGGCCAGGTGAGTCACAGGTTGAGGATATGCTCACTGAGGTTATCGAGCAGGCCGAGAACTATAACTTGGCCTTGTTGGCCCGGGATGGTGAAATAGACATTCGCTTGACTGCTGAGGGTAAAGACTATCAAGAGAGTCTGATGATTCTAGATCAAATCACCGAACAGATAAACCATAGGATGGGTAAAAGCGTTTTCGGTTATGATGATGATACTTTAGTTGGAGTAGTGGCTCGATTATTAAGTAGCCACAATATGACTCTGGCAGTAGCTGAGTCGTGTACCGGGGGACTCCTGGGCAAGATGATCACTGATGTTTCTGGCAGTTCCCGATTCTTCTGGGGTGGTGTTATCAGCTATTCAAATCAAGCCAAACAGAAAGTGCTAGGAGTAAAAAGCGTCACTCTCCATGATCATGGGGCAGTGAGCCGAGCCACTGCTCTGGAAATGGCCCAGGGAGTAAAACGCTTGGCTGGTACTGATTGGGGAGTCTCTATAACTGGAATAGCCGGGCCAGACGGGGGCAGCAAAGAAAAACCGATTGGATTAGTATATATAGCTGTAGTTGGTGACAACCTGGAACAAGTGCGGGAAATGCATTTTGTAGGCAGCCGTGATGCGATCAGAATGCTGTCAGCAAAATCAGCCCTTGATTTACTGAGGCTACAATTAGTTTAAGGAGTAAATAGATATGCGGCTTTTTACAGCGATACCGGTTCCCGACCAAATCAAACAATATGCCGGTACAATTAGAAAAGAGCTGGAGAATACTGGTGCAGATGTGAAATGGGTAGAAGAGAACAATTACCACCTAACTCTTAAATTTCTAGGTGATGTATCTCCTGATGCTCTGGAACAGATCAATGACTTTTTGGAAGGAGCGGCCGTGTCCAGTCCCTCTTTTCGGTTACGACTACAGGGAATGGGGTTCTATCCCCATCGCAGACGCCCTCGAGTAGTATGGATAGGAATTGACGGGGAGTTAGAAAAGGCCTTATTTCTCGGAGATCGCGTCGATGCGTATTTAGCTTCCTTGGGATTTGAGGTGGAAAACCGACGTGATTATCATTTGACCATGGGCAGAATCCGATCAGAGCGAAATATCGATGACCTTGTTAATACGGTTCTGGCCCGAGAAAATGAAATTCAAACCAATTTCTTCTCGGTGAGAGAATTCTATCTTATGGAAAGCCAGCTCACTTCCAGCGGACCTATCTATACCATAAAAAAGAAATTTAGCCTGGATTAACGATGGAGTGTTGACATAATAGACCAGATACTCTTATAATTTACTCAAGGCGAACATATGTTTGAGGAGGGGAGCACGTGGAAGTTTTGGAGAATCAGGGTAAACAAGAAGCGGTTAATAATGCTATAAAAAATATTGAAAAGCAATTTGGCAAAGGCTCAATTATGAAATTGGGTGAAGCGGCAGCCATGAATGTAGAGGTTATTTCTACTGGTTGTCTGTCATTGGATATGGCTCTTGGGGTGGGCGGAATTCCCCGAGGAAGAGTAATTGAAATATTTGGTCCGGAATCCTCTGGTAAAACTACAGTCGCTTTATGCTGTATTGCTCAGGCGCAAAAAGAGGGCGGAATGGCAGCTTTTATTGATGCGGAACATGCTTTGGATCCACTTTATGCCAAGAACCTGGGTGTGGATATCAACAATTTATTAGTATCGCAGCCGGACTCAGGAGAACAGGCCCTGGAAATTGCCGAGGCTTTAGTAAGAAGCGGAGCCATCGATATAGTGGTTATTGATTCCGTAGCAGCATTAGTACCCAAGGCGGAACTGGATGGAGAAATGGGAGATGTTCACGTAGGGTTGCAGGCCCGCTTAATGTCCCAAGCTTTACGCAAACTGACAGCTCACATCAGTAAATCTAGAGCTTGCGCCATTTTTATCAATCAGGTTCGTGAGAAGGTGGGAGTGATATACGGCAGTAATGAAGTTACCACTGGTGGCCGTGCACTAAAATTCTATTCTTCCGTACGTGTGGAAGTACGTAAAGGCGAAGCGATCAAGCAGGGTACAGAGACCCTAGGGAATCGAACTCGGGCCAAGATAGTCAAGAACAAAGTTGCTCCGCCATTTAAGACTGCGGAATTTGATCTCATGTTTGGTTCTGGGATTTCCCGAGAAGGTGATCTTTTAGATATAGCCGCCGATATGGAGATTATTCAGAAAAGCGGTTCCTGGTTCTCTTATCAGGGTGAGAGATTAGGACAGGGAAGAGAAAACGTGAAAGAGTATTTTAGGAGTAATCCGGAGTTTTTCAACCAAATTGACCAGCAGGTTCGTGCAGCTGTCTTACAAAAGAAGGCCGACCTGACTAATGACTAGCTTGACAAGCAAGCCTGGTTATTACTAAAATTTAGATAGCTCAGTTAAGAAGTCTCAAAAAGACTTGAACATATAGAATCGATGGTGTGTATCGTTTACAAGTTGACCTCGATGAGTTTCGAGGTTGTCATAGATTCACAGTTCAGGTTGTAGTAGGTCAGTTGATTTGCCTGTGATAGAATAAGCGACGTATAATTGGCTGGTTGAAATACTAGCATAAAGGCGTTTACACAAAAACAGGTATATGTACTTACTAGAAATGAGTCTTCTATTGAAAACCGAGCGGTAGCTCGGTTTTTTTGTGGTCATATTATGCAAGATTCTATTTATTGAATCATCATTATTAACTCAAGGAGGTGAACCGGATGAATACACTGGGAACCTTTATAGTAATTTTATTATCTCTAGCTGTTGGAGCGGTGGCAGGCTATTATGGCAGAAGATTGATAGCCGAAAGCCGTATTAGAGGGGCAGAAGAAGAAGCCACCAGAATAATCGAGGAAGCGAGTAAGGAAGCTGAGGCCCAAAAGAAGGAGACTTTACTAGAGGGCAAAGAGGAAATTCATCGCTATAGACAGGAAGCCGAAAGGGATATTCGCGATCGTCGACGAGAGTTGGATCGCATGGAAAGAAGAATTCTGCAAAAAGAAGAACAGCTGGACAAGAAAACTGAGAATATCGATAAAAAGGATCAGGTTCTGCGGGAACAGGAAAAGGTTCTAGAAAAGACTCAGCAGGATCTGCAGCTGATTCTGACTCAGCAGTTGAAGGAACTGGAACGTCTATCCGGGTTAACTTCTGAAGAGGCCAAAGCCTTGCTGCTGTCTAATGTCGAACAGCAAATTCGTCAGGAAACGGCTGTTTTGATCAAAACCCTGGAGAGCGAGGCCCGGGAAGAGGCTGATAAAAAGGCTAAAAATATTGTATCTCTGGCTATTCAGAAGTGTGCTGCTGATGTTGTTTCCGAAGCTACTGTTTCAGTGGTGGCGTTGCCCAATGATGAAATGAAGGGCAGAATAATTGGGCGTGAAGGAAGAAATATTAGGACATTTGAGAATCTTACTGGAGTTGATTTGATTATTGATGATACTCCGGAAGCAGTGATCCTGTCGTCATTTGATCCTATTCGCCGGGAAGTAGCTCGAGTTGCCTTGGAGAATCTTATTTCCGATGGACGCATTCACCCGGCACGTATCGAGGAAATGGTAGAAAAGGCCCAGAAGGAAATCGATCAAGAAATTCGTGAAGTTGGTGAAGAAGCAGCCTTCGAGGTGGGGGTTCATAATCTGCATCCTGAATTGCTTAAGTTATTAGGAAGATTAAAATACAGAACCAGTTATGGCCAAAATGTTTTGAAACACTCTGTAGAAGTGGCGCATCTGGCAGGCATCATGGCTGCTGAATTGGGTGTTGATATTGCTTTAGCCAAACGAGCTGGGCTACTTCACGATATTGGTAAGGCAGTGGATCATGAGGTAAGTGGACCTCACATTGAGATAGGTGTTGACCTGGCCAAAAAATACCGTGAGAGCAAAGATGTTATTCATGCTATAGCGGCTCATCATGGTGATGTGGATCCCGAATCTATAGAGGCAGTGTTAGTACAAGCAGGCGATGCTATATCGGCATCACGTCCAGGAGCGCGACGAGAGACTTTGGAAGCCTATATCAAACGCCTTGAGAAGCTGGAGAACCTGGCTGATTCGTTTACAGGTGTTGAACGATCATTTGCTATCCAAGCTGGTCGTGAAGTTCGCATAATTGTAAAACCAGACGATATTGATGATTTAGCTGCTATTAAACTGTCCCAAGATATTGCTCGACGGGTGGAAAATGACCTTGACTATCCGGGACAAATCAAAGTAGTGGTGATTCGTGAGACTCGTTCAGTGGAGTATGCTAAATAGAACTAAGATCGAAAATTTAAACAGGGCTAAATATAGCCCTGTTTTGGTATTTCTGCATTATTTTACATAAGGCTGTTTTGAAGGAGTTTCCCCTGGCTTAGCGAAAGGTTTATATTATTGCTTATAAGGGGAAGATTTTTAATGAATTCTGCCAATGGCCTTGATTTGTTTATTTCAATTTCTTTAACATATCCGGAACTGAATGCAGTTCGCTATGATGCAGATCACAACATTATAGGTTTAGAAGTGGCGGTGCAGGGGGAAATATCTGCAGATGAAGAGAAATCTTTCCTGCACTGTATTTATCGAAACCTGGATCTGTACCACCAATACCAGATCATTGATGCGAAGGTGACAAAGGTTTATCTGCGCCGCTTAAAAGGGCTTTGCCTATTGCATTATGAACGTGATATGGGCACTATGTCTGAAGAGGAAATGGAATTAGTAATTAATTTGATCCAAGATAGTTTTCCCAACCGAATCATATTTGATCGGGGAGAAAGTATAACTGAAGAACCTTTCAAACACAGAGTAAAACAAAATTTATTGAGAAGTATCAGTAAGAATGAGGATAAACACTATTTTCTAGCCTTCCGTAAAAAAGGGCGGGTGTTGGTCTTTCAGAAATAAGCCTTGTTGGGGGTAAATGATATTGAATATATTGGTTATGGGGGATATAGTAGGTCGACCAGGGCGGCAGGCGGTACGGAAATTGCTGCCTGATATTGTGAGTGAGAACAATATAGAGTTCACCATAGCCAATGCTGAAAACGCTTCGGGAGGCCGTGGGTTAACTCGTGAGGTGATGCATGAATTATTAGGTGCCGGCATCGATGTACTGACTATGGGTAATCATGTATGGGACAATAAGGAGATACTCAGCTTCATTGATGATGAGCCCCGACTTATTCGGCCCGCTAATTATCCCTCGCCTTGCCCTGGTCAAGGATATCATGTTTATCGGGCTGGTTTTAACCAAAAGATTGCCGTTATTAATGTTGCCGGAAGAGTTTTTATGCCCGCTTTAGACTGCCCCTTTCGCACTGCTGAGCAAATCATAGCAGATTTTCAAGATGTAGATTATATAATTATCGATATTCATGCCGAAGCAACCTCGGAAAAACAAGCTTTTGGCTACTATTTTGACGGCAAAGTAAGTGCGGTTCTAGGCACCCACACTCACATTCAGACCGCTGATGAGCGTATTTTACCTGAAGGAACTGCTTATATCACTGATTTGGGTATGACGGGTCCTATCGAATCAGTCTTGGGTATGGATCGTCATCTGGTGATCAATAAATTTTTATCGCAAAGACCGGTGCGCTTTGAAGTTGCCAAAGGACCTTCCCAGTTGCAAGGCGTAATATTGGAACTTGATGAACAAACCCGAAGAGTTGCTCATATAAGGAGAATCTCCTATAAGAATACAGATTAAAAGGAATATTTCCATTTCATGGTTATAAAAAGAAGGAATTACTCCTTTCACTGCGAATATAAATAGAGAAGAGCACCTATCTTTGGAACACATTTGAGGGAGGGTTAAACTGATGGAGGTATTAAAGGTTTCAGCCAAATCCAGTCCAAATTCAGTCGCAGGCGCATTGGCTGGGGTATTACGTGAAAAGGGTGCGGCAGAGATTCAAGCAATTGGAGCAGGTGCCATTAACCAGGCAATTAAAGCGATTGCCATAGCCCGAGGTTTTGTAGCTCCTAGTGGTATGGATTTGATTTGTATTCCCGCATTTACAGACATTATGATTGACGGTGAAGAACGCACCGCAATTAAACTAATTATTGAGCCCAGATAGTGGGTTAAATTCACCAGCTTATTATTGAAATAGATAAAAAAACCTGCTAGGACAGCAGGTTTTTTATTTGGGAGGAAGATATGAAAATAATTGATTTACACTGTGATACTATCGGCAGGTTGCTCGAGACCCAAGAGGGATTGTTTCAAAACCAGGGACACTTTGATCTGCAAAGAGCACAAAAAGCGGGACTGGTACTGCAGTTTTTCTCATTATTTCTTTACCCCGATGAACATAGCCAAGCTTTAAAGGGTATACTTCAACAAATAGATCGCTTTTATGAGGAAATTGAACAACAGAGTGAATCAGTCTACCCCCTTTTATTTATAAAAGACTACCAGCCCGATGAACATCGATTAGCAGCTCTGCTACATTTGGAGGGAGCTGAATGTCTTGGCACAGAGATAGAATACCTTCGCATAATGTACAGATTAGGCTTAAGAAGTGTAGGATTGACTTGGAATGATCGTAATCTCTTAGCCGATGGGGTCAAAGAAGGCCCAAATGATGGAGGTTTGAGCCAGGCTGGTTGTAGGATGGTGCGGGAAATGAGGAAAATGGGTATGTTGCTCGATCTTTCCCATATCGCTCCCCATGGGTTTTATCAGGCTATCGACGAATATGAGGGGCCGGTACTGGTCACTCATGCTAATGCTAGAAGTTTATGTGATCATCCTCGTAATCTGGATGACAACCAATTGAAGAAATTGGCAGAAAGCGGAGGGGTAATAGGTCTAAATCAGGTAAGTGGTTTTGTCAGTACCGACAAGAACCCGATTCTGGAGGACTTTGTAAACCATATAGTCTATGTCTCCAAATTGATTGGTGTTGAACATGTAGCTTTAGGTTCAGATTTCGACGGAGCTGATCAGGTAGTGCTTCCTGGAGTCGATGCCTATCTGCAGTTGGAAAACATGCTTGGACAAAAAGGATTTAGTCGCCAAGAAATGGAAATGATCTTTCATAGTAATGTAGAGAGAGTGATTCGGCAAATACTAAAATAACTGGAGAATAAATTGATGTACGACCTACATGTTCATTCAACAGCATCTGATGGTCTTCTAAATCCGGAAGAATTATTGGTACGTGCTGAAGAAATTGGCCTGAAGGGATTAGCCATAACCGACCACGATACCGTACATGGAATTGAAGAAGCCTATGCATTTTTGACCACTAATCCACTTTCGCTTCAATTTATACCCGGGATAGAAATGAACACCGAATTGGATGAAAACGAGGTTCATATTCTGGGGTATTTCATTGATTACCACAATTCCCGTTTATTGCATAGACTAGAAGAAATAAGGGAAGCACGATGGGACAGGGCACGTAAAATGGTCTACCGCTTGAAGAGTATGGGCTTGGCCATCTCTTTTGAGCAGGTTGAAAAACTAGCCCAGGGGGATTTGATAGGACGTCCTCATGTAGCGCGCGCTTTGACGGAAAAAGGCTATGTGTTTTCAGTCAAGGAGGCATTTGATAAATTCATAGGCAAAGGCCGACCCGCTTATGTACCACGATACAAGTTTTTGCCCCGGGAAGCGATTGAGCTTATCAAAAGTGCAGGTGGTGTTCCCATCCTGGCCCATCCGGGATTGTTGCCCAATGCGGAACTAGTATATGAAATTATTAACCTAGGGATAGCCGGGCTGGAAGTATATTATCCGGAGCACACACCCCAACAGATAGGTAGATTTCTGCAATTATGCCAGCAATTTAACCTGCTGGTTACAGGTGGATCTGATTTTCATGGAACAGGTCGGCATGAGAGCCGGAATCGCCTAGGTTGTAGCGGAATCGATGTAAATGAGTTTAATTTATTATGTGAATATCATCATGGAAAACAAATAACTATAGATTAGAATCTTTTATTTCTGAGCAGGACATTATACTACCTTTGTAGAATATTTTTCCGCAGTGTGTAAAGACGAAAGGTAGGTAGTATATGAAGATCATAGCCAGAAGTTTTATATTGAGTTGCTTTTTAGTGTGCATTTTCGTCTGCACTGCAGCTGCTAGTCCTGAGACATACACGGTTCAGAAAGGCGATAGCCTATGGATGATAGCTCACCATAACGGTGTCACTGTAGAGAATTTAATGGCAATCAATGGTCTCACTTCTGATTCACTCCAGGTAGGACAGGTCATTGTATTGGAAGAGGAACAAACTGATACTGATAATTCATCTGTTAATCCTGATATTGTCTATGTAGTACAAGCGGGAGACAGTCTCTTGAGTATTGCTAGGCAACATGGCACAACTGTTGAGGAAATAAAACGCATTAATCAACTGAGTACCGAGGTGGTTAATCCGGGTGTGGAATTAATCATTCGATACCAGGGAAATCCATCGCGATCTGGTAGCACTGTTGAGGCTGCCAGGTTACTGGAAATGGCTTCTAAACATCTGGGTACCCCCTACCGTTATGGTGGTCAGAGCCCAGGGGGATTCGATTGTTCAGGTTTTGCCAAATACAACTTTAGCCAGATAGGCATCAATTTACCGCGCACAGCTGCTGAACAAGCTGCCATGGGTACAGCTGTGGCGCGGGAAGAGCTTCTGCCTGGTGACTTATTATACTTCCGCTGTGGTGGCGGAGGCATTGACCATGTCGGCATATATGTCGGTAATAACCAATTCATCCATTCAAGTTCTCCTAGAAGTGGCGGAGTGATTTATTCTTCTATAGCAGAAGGTTATTATGCTCGTACGTATGCAGGTGCTCGGCGGATATTACGGTAGGAGGATAGAATGGAAGACAGTGATCTGAATAAAATTCATGAGTATTTTGGACTGGACAGCACTATCTTTACCAGCCCCGCCTGGAGTGAGTTACAGAAGACTGAAAACGAGATAGGCCCCGATGCGTTACTTTCTATTATTATAGACAAACGTCTCTGGACAAATGCGGAGATTGCTTGGGTCTTACGTAGACTAATTTATTTTTATGGAAAAAAGGATACCTATCTAAAGGAAGCTCCCATTGAGCGAATATTCACCAGTATGGTAGATGTTTTAAGGGCATTTTTCCTGTTGTTCGATCATTTGGATCCCGATATTGATGATAATATGAGAACTTATATATGTAACAAGCTGGGTGATGCTACCTGGGGAATCAACAGTCGCACTAGGGAGTACTTGTACAAAATGAAAAAATAAGGGAAAAAAACACAAACCGTCGCCAGGCGGTTTGTGCTTTTTTGCAGGAATTAGTGAATTTACTGTCGAACCGTATGGTAAATACAGTAAAATGCTTTGGATCGTGGGGGCGGGGGAAAAAATATGTCAAATGGAAACCGTGAACAAGTGATACGGCAGATTATTAACATGGAAGATCGCATTTCTAACTGCCGGCGTTGTGATGCAGTAACTCGGTGTGTTCGCAGACCATCTTTGGGTAAGGGAGATTTACAGCCAGACTTAATAATGGTTTTAGAATCGGATGATAGGGATTCCTGCGACATTAATCGTATGCTCGAATTACGTGATCTAATTAAGACTGGTTTGGGATTTGAAAAGATATATCATACTTTTCTAGTTCGCTGTCAACCCAAAGCCTGTCCGTTGCATAGCAACATAAACTGCCAAAGTAACCGGAAATTGCTGGACAAAGATCACCACTGTCTTTTAACTGACGCAGCCTGTGAAGGTACCAATATTCATCCCAGTTGTGACAGCATCATCTCTTGTCTGTCCTTTCTCCTGGAAGAGATCTCTATTCTGAATCCTGCTTACATTGTGCTGTTCGGTAAACGCATTTCCCGGTATATATTGAGAGCTTATGGATTTTTCGAGGAACCGGTAATGAACACCAGTTATCGTTATGAAGGATGTTCTATTATTCCCACAGTGGATGAAGCCCATTTTACTTCACTGGAGTGCCAGCAAATCAAAAGTCGTCTGTAAAAATCACGGATCTTTTGCCAGAGCGAGCAAAAAAGGATAAGAGCAAGGCAACCGGGAAGCCCGTGATTCATCGGCAGTCAGCCCTTCGGGCTTCTATTTGCCGATACTAGGCGCCAAACTGGCACCGTCGGAGGCGTACATAACGTACGTTGATTGAACGAGCTGCCCGAGTTAACGCCGCTATTAGCCTTTTTCGACGGTCTGAAACCTCCTTAGGGAGGTTTTTTGATTTTCACAGGTAATTATTGACAAGCCTTCCGTTGTTCGGTTAGGTCTTTTACCGATTTGCCTTGAATATGAATTTCTGAGAAAGGCAACCGTGGAGGCAGGAACAATGAATGTAAAGCCTTGGTATCAACTGAACCAGTCGGAAATTCTTGCTACACTGCAAACACAGCTTACAGGATTAAGCGCTGCACAGATAATAGAAAGACAGAGAATCCATAATAATGTTCTAGATGCGGCTGAAAATAGCAAGCCCTGGTTAATTTTCTTACGTCAGTTCACTGACACTATGGTCTTGGTTTTATTGGCGGCTACGGTAATATCGGGAGCCATTGGTGCCATGGCTGATGCTGTGACTATATTGGCTATTGTGATCATTAATGCTCTATTGGGCTTTGTTCAAGAATACAGAGCTGAGCGCAGTCTGGAGGCAATAAAGAAGATGGCCTCGCCCCATGCTTTGGTAGTGCGGGAAGGTCGAAAACAATCCATTGATGCCGCTCAGTTGGTGCCGGGTGACATTATATGGGTCGAGTCGGGAGATAAAATTCCCGCGGACGTTCGGTTCCTGGAAACATTTAGTTTGGAGATCGAAGAAGCGGCCTTAACTGGTGAATCCATTCCAGTGGAAAAAAACGGTCGACCTATCGCTTCCGAAACCCCTTTAGCAGAGCGTTTTAACTTGGGATTTATGGGAACATCAGTTACCCGAGGACGTGGATTGGCTGTGGTAGTGGAAACCGGCATGAACACGGAAATGGGTCGAATAGCAGCACTCATAGAAGAAACTGAACAAGTTATGACCCCTCTGCAAAAAAAACTTGATCAACTGGGTAAAATCCTAATTGTTATATGTTTGGCAGTATGTGGTTTAGTAACGGCTTTAGGGATTTTGCGTGGTGAACCGATCATGACCATGTTTATGGCCGGGATCAGTCTAGCTGTAGCAGCTATTCCTGAAGGGCTTCCTGCCATCGTCACCGTGGTTTTAGCTCTCGGTGTACAACGTATGGCTGCTCGTAACGCCATAGTTCGCAAATTACCGGCTGTGGAAACATTGGGCTGTACTACGGTTATCTGTTCTGACAAGACGGGTACACTGACTCAGAACAAAATGACGGTGGTACGAGCTGCTACACTTGACCATGATATAACTATTAGTGGAGAGGGCTATAGGCTGAAAGGAACATTCTCATCATCAAACCATAAACCCCTTGACCCGCTGGCTGATCCAGTGGTCAAACGTTTGCTGGAAGTGGCCCTTAATTGCAATAACGCTCAACTGACTGAACATAAAAACCATGTATCTGGGGATGGGGATCCTACCGAAATTGCCCTGTTAGTCATGGCATATAAAGCCGGCCTAGGTACTCCTTTGAAGCGTATTCGCGAAATCCCTTTCGATTCTGAAAGAAAAAGAATGAGTGTAGTTGTCCAAAGTCAGGGGAAATACATGGTTTTTACCAAAGGAGCTCTGGATCAAGTGGTTCCTCTCTGTCATAAGATCGCCGGCGGCAAATCTTTTGGTCAGGATATTGATACCCTCCTATCACTCCAAGAACAATGGGCCAAACAGGCTTTGAGGGTTTTGAGCTTTGCCTATCGGGAAATCTCCCTGGCGGATGCGGAACGGTTTAACGAGCACGAACTGGAAAACAATTTAACACTATTAGGCATATGCGGGATGATAGACCCACCTCGTGAGGGTGTGGCTGAATCGGTTAAACAATGCCGCCAAGCAGGTATAACACCCATCATGATCACCGGAGATCATCCTTTGACTGCTCTGGCTATCGGTCGGCAAATAGGTATAACGGAACACAACCAGGTAGTTGTAGGCACGCAAATGGACGCTCTGGATGACCGGGAACTTTTTCGACGAAGCATGCAAAGTCGCATTTTTGCGCGGGTCACACCTCAACATAAGAACCGTATTGTGAAGGTACTGCAAAAGCGCGGTCACGTTGTGGCTATGACTGGTGATGGTGTGAATGATGCTCCGGCTATTAAAGCGGCCGATATTGGCATTTCCATGGGGATTACCGGAACCGAAGTTACTAAAGAAGCCTCTTCCATGATATTAGCTGATGACGACTTTTCCACCATAGTCAATTCAGTTTATGAGGGGAGGGCTATCTATGATAACATACGTAAGTTTATCCGGTACCTGCTGGGCTGTAATATAGGGGAAGTATTGGTGATGTTTATGGCTTCGCTTCTGGCTATGCCTCTACCCATGTTACCTATCCAGATACTATGGGTCAATTTAGTTACCGACGGGCTGCCAGCGATGGCTTTAGGGTTGGAGCCCCCTGAACCGGGCATTATGGATCGTAAACCTAGACCCATTGATGAAGGCGTATTCTCACAGGGATTGGGATGGATGGTTTTAAGTAGAGGAATATTTATCAGCCTAATTACCTTGGTTAGTTTCAGTTTAGGCCTGGCGATATCCAGAATGCAGGGAATAGATGAATTGAACCTGGCTCGAACCATGGCATTGACCACCTTGGTTATTGCTCAGCTCTTTTACGTTTTCGAGTGTCGTTCCGAGCGTTTTTCACCCTTCGAGCTGGGATTTCTTAAGAATCGGTTCTTAATTGGAGCGGTACTATGTTCCCTCACTATGCATTTGGTTGTGTTATATGCACCTTTCTTACAGACTGTTTTTCAGACCGTGTCCTTAAACTGGTGGCAATGGTTAATGATCATCATAATGGCAGGAGCCAGATTTATATGGAAATATTTCTTTTTTATCGTGAAAGTTTTTGTTTCTAAAAATTAGTATGTTAAAATTGGCTAAGCAAGATGATCGCAGACATCTTTTTCCCGTGATAGAATCAAACAATTACTGCCAATTGGAAAGGTCGGATTATTTTGGCTAACAGCATGACTGGTTATGGACAAGCTCAGGTTAGCAGATCAGGTTATCAGATCTCATGTGAGGTGCGCAGTGTCAACCATCGCTATTTGGATACCAATATTCGAATTCCCAGAAGATATGCTCTCCTGGAAGATTATATCAAGGAAGAAGTTAAGAAATATGTTAGTCGAGGGCGATTGGAATTCACTATTAGTATTGAGAAAACAGAAGCAAAAGCTAGAAATATCAAGGTTGACAAAGAATTAGCCATAACGTATCATAAATATTTGAAAGAAATAGCAGATGATGCCAATATTACGTCTCAAATCAAGGTTATTGATCTGTTTAGACTACCAGAAGTGTTTAGCCTGGAAGAGGATACCGAGGATCTTGATGAAATTTGGCCGATTCTACAAACTGCCTTGATTGAAGCGATGGAATCCTTAGTAGGCATGAGGATCCGCGAGGGTGAATTCTTAGTAAAAGACATCCTCCAGCGCACCAACTTAATCGCTGATATGGTCGAGCACTTAGAACAGAGATCACCCCAGGTAGTTAAAGAACATACCGAAAAACTCCGTCAACGTATAAGTGAATTAATGGAGCATGAACTGCCTGATGAAGGTCGCATTTACCAGGAAGCTGCTCTATTTGCAGATCGAATTAACGTCACTGAAGAAATTGTTCGTCTGCAGAGTCATATCCAACACCTCAGAGATTTGATACAAGAGCAGGATTCAGTTGGCCGCAAGTGCGATTTTTTGGTTCAGGAGATGTTCCGTGAAACCAATACCATAGCTTCTAAGGCCAATGATTTCGAAATGAGTCGTATTGTGGTGGAAGCCAAAGCAGAATTGGAAAAAATAAGGGAACAGCTTCAAAATTTAGAATAATAGGAGGAGCGGTAAGAATGGATATTAAGTTAGTAAATATCGGCTTTGGAAACATTGTCGCTGCTAACCGAATCGTAGCCATTGTCAGTCCAGAATCTGCGCCCATAAAGAGGATCATTCAAGAGGCGCGGGAGAAAGGGATACTGATTGATGCCACCTACGGCCGCAGAACCCGAGCAGTGATTATTGCAGATAGTTCTCATGTTATTCTATCTGCAGTTCAACCGGAGACAGTTGCCAATCGCCTGACGTCCAAAGATAGCGAAGAAATATAATACAGGAAGGATTAAATATGACCAGGAAGGGCATATTGTTTGTTATTTCTGGTCCCTCAGGAGTTGGCAAGGGGACGGTTCGTGAGGCTCTGTTGAAGGGTAGGGATGACATACAAGTATCCATATCCGCATCTACCCGTCCTCCCCGATCAGGTGAAATAGATGGTGTAGACTATTTTTTTATGGATCGGGATACTTTCCTAAAAAAGGTAGAAGAGGACCAGTTTCTTGAGTGGGCTACGGTGTATTCGAATCTTTACGGTACACCACGGGATTTTGTCGTCAATAATCTGAACAATGGCTGCGATGTCCTCTTAGAAATAGATATTCAAGGTGCGATGCAAGTTAAACAAAAAATGCCCGAAGGTGTTTTTATTTTTATATCTCCACCGTCTATCGAGGCTCTCGCGCAACGCCTATGTGGGCGGGGCAAAGATAGTCAGGAAAGCATCGAAGAAAGATTGGCCGCCTGTGAGCAGGAGATGCAACAGATGAGCCAATATGATTATGTAGTTGTTAATGACCAGGTTGAGAAAGCGCTAGAAAAAGTTGAAGCCATTATTATAGCCGAGCGCTGCCGAATACATAACTTGAAATTGAGGTGATTAACATGATTCCTCCATCTACTAAGGAAATTATTGATATTGGGGATAGTAAGTATGCGGTAATTGTGGCAGTAGCACGCCGCGCCAGAGCCCTTTCTGAGGACAAGAAAAACGATGAGGATTATAGACTTTCTTCGATGGTTACCGATGCATTGAGTGAAATAATATCTGGAACAATCAAGATTAGTTCCTAAGGGACGAAAGGCGAACTGACCATGACAAAAAAGATTGGTATTGGAGTAACTGGAGGCATTGCTGCCTACAAGATAGTAGACTTGGTTAGCCGTCTTAAAAAAGACGATTTGGAAATTGTGGTTATAATGACCGAAGGCGCCACTAAATTCGTGACTCCTTTGACTTTTCGAACCATGAGCGGCCGCGAAGTTTTAACCGATTTGTGGCAGGAATCAGAGCAGTATAAAGTTCAACATATTGGCGTAGCTGAAGAGATCGACCTCCTGGTGATCGCTCCAGCTACGGCTAATTTTATTGCGAAAATGGCTCACGGAATTGCCGACGATTTGTTATCCACGGTTGTGCTGGCAGTAACCTCTCCGGTTTTAATTGTCCCAGCCATGAATTCCAATATGTATATGAACCCTATAGTTCAGAGTAATATCAATAAGCTGAGCCAGGTGGGCTATCATGTTATGGCTCCGGCTCAAGGGGATTTGGCTTGTGGCGTCTCAGGACCGGGGAGACTTCCTGAGATAGAAGATATTTATCAGGAGGTAATATCCTTGCTCGATCCACGCCAGGATTTTGTTGGGAAAAAGATCCTGATCAATGCTGGATCCACCTGTGAGGATATTGACCCAGTTAGGTTCATAACTAACCGAGGAACTGGAAAAATGGGCTTTTGCCTGGCTAGAGAAGCACATCAGCGGGGTGCCGAAGTTATTTTGGTAAGCGGGCATACCCATCTAAAGCCTCCCTCAGGAGTTCACTTTATCCCGGTATGGAGTGCTGACGAAATGTACCAACAAATGTTGCAGTATTGTTCTGAATGTAACATTATCATAGGTACTTCCGCAGTTGGAGACTTTAAGGCGGCACAGGTAGCCGATCAAAAGCGCAAGAAAGCTGATGACCGTTCGGAAAAGTGGATATTGGAATTGGTTGGTACTCCAGACATTCTTAAGGAGTTGGGCAAACAGAAGCAAAAAGATCAAATCATGGTCGGGTTTGCTGCTGAAACAGAGAATGTATTGGAAAACGCTCGTAAGAAAATCATCACCAAAAACTTGGATATGATCGTAGCTAATGATGTGACAGTAGATGGTGCTGGTTTTGCTACCGATACCAACATAGTAACCATAATTCACCGTAACGGAGAAGCCCAGGCTTTCCCTAAAATGACCAAACAAGAGGTTGCGGCAGTCATACTCGATCAAGTTGCTAAACTATTGGACAACCCTAAGGATGAGGAGTGAAGGAATTGACTAAGAGCTTGTTTACTTCAGAAGCAGTCACAGAAGGGCATCCTGACAAAATTGCCGATCAGATCTCAGATGCTATTCTGGATGCAATTATTGGCCAAGATCCTAACGCCCGCGTGGCAGCAGAGACACTGGTTACCACCGGTCTGGTATTAGTTGCCGGTGAGATTACCACCGATTGTTACGTTGATATTCCGCGACTGGTCAGGAGTACCATTGAAGAAATTGGTTACACCAGAGCCAAATATGGCTTTGATAGCGAGACCTGTGCGGTAATTACATCTTTAGATGAACAGTCCCCTGACATCGCCATGGGGGTCGATGAAGCCCTGGAGTCCAAAACAGGTGCCGATGATCTTATTGAAAAGACTGGAGCGGGTGACCAAGGGATGATGTTTGGTTATGCCAGCAACGAAACTGATGTGTACATGCCCCTGCCGGCTTTGTTAGCTAATCGAATGGCCCAAAGATTGACCCAGGTTCGTAAAGAAGGCATCTTAAGTTATTTGCGTCCTGATGGCAAAACCCAGGTGACAGTTGAATATCAGAACAATCAGCCGGTACGTGTTGATACCGTAGTTGTTTCCACCCAACATCATCCGGAAGTAGAGCCGGAAACACTTTCCCAAGATATTATTGATAAGGTTATAAAACCGGTTATTCCGGCTAATATGTTGGATGCTGAAACCCGGTATTTTATTAATCCCACCGGACGGTTCGTAATTGGGGGACCTCAGGGAGACTGTGGTCTAACGGGAAGAAAGATCATAGTAGATACATATGGCGGAATGGCTCGTCACGGCGGAGGAGCTTTTTCAGGTAAGGATCCCACCAAAGTTGACCGTTCTGCTGCCTATGCCGCTCGCTATGTTGCCAAGAATTGTGTAGCAGCCGGACTAGCTGATCGTATGGAGATCCAACTGGCCTATGCCATCGGAGTAGCCCACCCTGTATCAGTAAGGGTGGATACTTTTGGAACTAATCACATACCCGAGGACAAAATCGAAGAATTGATCAATAAGAACTTTGACCTGCGCCCAGCTGCCATAATACGTGATCTTGAACTGCGGCGACCCATTTACAAGAAGACCGCTGCCTATGGTCATTTTGGCAGAAATGAACCCGAATTCACCTGGGAGCGAACCGACAAGGCCGAAACACTCCGGCAACAGGCCGGACTATAATAGTATTAAATAGTGGAGGCGGGTTTCCCGCCTCTATTGCTTTTTTGGGGAGGAGCCATGCTTAGTGCTGAAGTCTTAATAAACCAAAAAGCGCGGGCTTTCAATCAATCATTCACTTACCAGGTTCCAGACTCTCTAGTGTCAGGAATGAAGTGTGGGATCAGGGTACTGGTGCCACTGGGAAACCGTAGAGTAGAAGGGTATGTGCGGGCTCTGCGCGAGATAAACAATCCAGGTGATCTAAAGCCGATTATTGATATCCTGGATAAAGACCCCGTGGTTATCCCGCAGTTATTTGAATTGGCCGATTGGATGTCACAGTACTATTTAGCCCCGATCAGTTCAGTATTATCATTGATGACGCCTCCGGCTCGAGCCAAAACTCGATCTAATTGGATTCTTGCTAATCCCTTGAGAGATGAGCATTCTCTGCAAAATATGGATGATACAACGGCTCAGTTTATTAAACAGATAGATGATCAAGGGGGTACTACCTTAACCAATGCTGTGCAAATACTGGGCCAGCCTGTTTTAGATAAGCTCTGCCAGGAGGGTATCATAATCCCCGTAAATAAATATGGTAGCAAACGTCTACCTAAAGATGGATGGGTTTATCGCATCATAGATACTAGTGTATTTGAACTGGATAAAATTCGAAAAAGAGCCCCACGCCAGGCCGAGATTTTAGAGAAATTGAGGCAGGCAGGTGAGATTGACTGCCGAAAACTAGAAGAGAGCTTTGCTTTAAGCAGTATTAGATCTTTGGAAAAACAGGGTTTTATTGAGCGACATAAAAAGCAGCCTCAGTTGCAGGCACCTTCGTACGGGCTATCTTTTGACCAGGAACAGGTAGTAAACAATGTGCAGGCAGCCCTTAGGGCAGGAAAGTTCAAAGAGCTCCTTTTACATGGAGTAACTGGCAGCGGCAAAACCGAAGTATATATTAATTGTGTATTAGAGGCCATTGCCAATGGTCTACAGACCATAGTGCTGGTTCCTGAGATAGCTTTGACAGAACACTTAATAACGCAGTTTGCGGCCCGCGTACCCGATACGGCCATATTGCATAGCGGTCTTTCCACCCTGGAACGCCATGGGGAATGGAAACGCATTGCGGAAGGAAAAGTAAATGTAGTGCTGGGAACCCGCTCAGCAGTATTTGCGCCTTTTGACAATCTGGGATTGATCATCATAGATGAAGAACAGGAATCGACCTACAAACAGGAGGAAAGCCCCCGCTATCATGCCCGTGAAGTGGCACGTTTCCGTTGTCAGCTGGAATCATCTGTACTCCTTCTGGGGAGCGCTACACCTTCTATAGAAAGCTTCCACCGAACTATGAACGCAGAATCTCAACTGCTCTCCTTGCCGAACCGAGTGGAGGGAATCCCTTTACCCCAAATATCAGTTGAGGACATGAAAATCCATCTGCAGAGTGGTCATGATATGTCAATATCACCTCAGTTAGCTAAATGTATTCAAGAGGTTTTGGATAATGATCAACAGTGTATCCTATTCCTTAATCGGCGCGGATACTCCCCCATGACTATTTGCCGTGAATGTGGTATTATAGCCACGTGTCCCTATTGTGCAGTGAGCCTTAATTATCACGAAGATATCAAAAGGTACATATGTCATTATTGTAATTATCAAGTTGACGAAGTTACTTTTTGTGCAAATTGTTCTAGCAAACGTCTTGCCAGAGTTGGTTTGGGGACTCAAAAGGTGGAGGAAGATGTTCGCAGGCTGTTTCCCGATGCTAGTCTGGCTCGACTGGATATGGATAGTACTCGTCGTAAGGGGCAGGTTCAAAAGGTACTGAGATCCATGGAAAAAGGGAAAACTGATATACTGATAGGAACGCAAATGGTAGCTAAGGGATTGGATTTCCCAGGAGTATCCCTAGTTGGCGTGATCAATGCCGACGGAATGTTGAACATTCCTGATTACCGTGCTGGAGAACGTACTTTTCAACTGCTGGTACAGGCGGCGGGGCGGTCGGGAAGAAGTTCCCAACCCGGCCAAGTTATCATCCAGACTTTTCAGCCCGATCATCCGGTCATTAGACAGGCTGTAGAACAGGATTATGTTAGCTTTTTCGCTGAAGAGATCAATTTAAGAAAAAGTTTAGGTTATCCGCCGTATACGTGCCTATTGAAGATTGAAATAAGCTCCCAGAGCCAGGATCAGGCCCAGCACACCGCTGATAATTTAAAACAATTGATTGAAGAGCGGCTGGATTCCATTGAAGAGGATCTACAGATATTAGGCCCCGCGCCCTGCCCGGTGTGGAAGCTCAGGAATCGTTTCCGAATCCAAATTGTCTTAAAAACGGCTCATCGGGGTCTTTTGCAAAGCCTGGGTGAATATCTATTGCAGTATCAATGGGGCAGTGGGGTCAGAGTTGTTTTCGACATGGATCCTGGAATAATGATGTAAGGAGGTAATCCATTTGGGTGTATACCAGATTATCGAAGAACCGGATGAAGTTTTACGCGCTAAAGCATTGCCGGTCAATAATATTAACGCCGGTGTTATTAGAGTCTTAGATAATATGCGTGATACCTTGTATGCCTTTGATGGAGTTGGTCTGGCGGCACCACAAATAGGTGTTTCCAAGCGAATTATCGTAGTTGATCCTGGGGATCAGTATATTGAACTAATTAATCCTGAAATAATAGAAGCTGATGGAGAACAGGTAGGCAGAGAAGGATGTTTGAGTGTACCTAACCTGTGGGGCACGGTTAAACGAGCCAACCGAGTAGTCGTACGGGGTCTAAATCGCGAGGCGGAGCCGGTGGAATATGAAGCTACTGAGTTGCTGGCCCGGGCCTTTCAACATGAAATTGACCATCTCGATGGAGTTCTTTTTATTGATAAAGCTTCCGATTTGCGCCGGGGCAAAGACTGAAGCTGGGAGGAATACTATGAACCTGGTTTTTATGGGCACCTCTGAATTTGCAGTGCCTTCATTAGAGATCATTAGCAAGCACTTTGAGGTGGCGGCAGTTATCACGCAACCGGATCGACCTAAAGGTCGCGGTCATCGAGTTGAACCTCCCCCGGTCAAAAGAGCTGCGCAACAATTGGATCTGCCCATTCATCAGTTCACTAGCATCAAAGAAGCCGCGGCAGTAGATACTATCATTTCCTTGAGACCTGATTTGATCGTGGTAGTATCATACGGTCAGTTGATACCTGCCAGTGTTTTGGAGATACCTCCTCGGGGATGCATCAATGTGCATGCTTCGCTTTTGCCCCGCTATCGCGGAGCCGCTCCCATCCAGCGAGCCATCATGGCAGGTGAAGAGACCACTGGCATAACCACCATGTTGATGGATCGGGGACTTGACACTGGTGATATAATATTGCAAACAGTGGTTGAGATTCCCACCGATATGAACTATGGAGCTTTGGAACGGAAGCTGGCCTCCACCGGAGCTGAACTGTTATTGCGAACTATTGAGGAGGTACAAGCCGGAACCGCCCAATATCATGCTCAGGATGATTCCCAGGCAACGTACGCAGCTATGATCCATGCCGAAGATGAACTGATAAACTGGACTGATTCGGCCTGGAAGATCCACAATCAGATTCGGGCGCTGGATCCCAAGCCGGGTGCCTATACCACTTTCGGGGGAATCAAACTAAAGATATTTGCCAGCCGCGTCCTAGAACAAGAAAGGGAATCAAATATGGCCGGTGCTTTCATCGCAGCAACCCAGGAAGGATTTGTGGTGCAGACCGGACAGGGGTACCTGGAAATTCTGGAGGTGCAAAGGGAAGGTAAGAAACGCATGTTGGCCAAAGACTTTATAAGAGGAAACCAACTGAAGTCAGGTGATCTGCTGGGCAGCTAGGGAGCGATCATATTGGAAGCGAGGAAACGTTTATATATAGGGCTGTTGTCCCTCACTCTGTTATTAATGGTAGCAATTATTTGGCTGGCCTGGTACTTGGTTTCTAATCAAAACGCCCTGCTAAATAAGGTACTACTTGTAATATTGGTATCCATAGCCATATTTTTTGCAGCTATTTTTGCGGTGGGTATTTTGGCCATGGTAATTATGATCATGCGTAGCCGTACTTCACCCTGGCAGGAAAGCGTAGCGAATATTGTCAATGGCTGGCTATTCCCAGTAGCCTTGTTGGTGGGCAAGTTGTTCCGGGTGAACAGAACTTCGATATTACAGTCATTCATAGCTGTGAACAATTATCTGGTTCGCTCCAAACATGTGAGCTTCCCAGGGCAGCAGGTAATGATCTTAGCGCCTCACTGCCTGCAGTATTCCAAATGCCCCCATAAAATAACCATTGATGCGGAAAACTGCAAAGAGTGCGGTAAATGTAAAATTGGAGAATTGAAACAATTAGCCGCCCAATATGATTGCAAATTACGAGTAGTTACCGGGGGCACTCTAGCTCGTAAGGCCATTAAGGATCAACGTCCCGGAGCGGTGGTGGCCATAGCCTGCGAAAGAGATCTATCCCTGGGAATTCAAGATATTCCTGCTATACCGGTTTTAGGAGTATTGAATCTTCGTCCTTATGGACCATGCATGAATACCGACGTAGACATGAACAGGGTAGATAATGCCATACATTTCTTAAATCAAGGAGGATAAAAACATGGGCACATATTTACTTTTCATAATACCTGCTCTACTACTTTCCATCTATGCTCAGTTTAAAGTCAAATCCACTTTCAACCGCTATTCTCAAGTACGCTCTTCCCGCGGTTTGAGTGGAGCCGAGGTAGCTAATACCATTTTACGACGTAATGGTTTGTCAACTGTGAGTATTGAGCCTATCCGGGGTAGCCTGACCGACCACTACGATCCTAGAGTTAAGGCTTTGCGTCTGTCAGAGACAGTTTATGGAAGCAATTCCATTTCCGCCATCGGCGTAGCAGCTCATGAAGTAGGGCATGCCATTCAGCACCAGCAACAATACGGGCCTTTGGCTTTGCGGCATAAGCTGGTACCAGTTACTAATTTTGCTTCATCAGCATCATTTCCAATTTTATTGATTGGATATTTTATCAACAGTCTTGATCTGGTAATGATAGGCATTTTGCTTTTCTCGGCGGTAGTTTTATTTCATGTGGTCACCTTACCGGTTGAACTGAATGCATCTAATCGTGCCGTTATGCAGTTGTCGGATGCCGGGATAATCACCAGCAATGAAGTTCCTCTGGTGAAAAAAGTGTTGGGAGCCGCTGCCCTAACTTATTTAGCTGCCACTCTATCGGCCATAGCGAACTTGCTCTACTATCTGGTCATATTTGGGGGCAGTGATGACTAAGTGACATCAGACAAAGAAATTCAGCCAAAAGATCCATCTGGTAAACGCTCAGTACGTGAAGTGGCCTTATTGATCCTCCATCAGATAAACCAACAGGGAGCCTATGCCAATCTGGCCTTGGACAAGAGCCTGCAACGTAGTAGCCTACCTCTGCATGACCGTAACCTGGTTACAGAGCTAGTCAATGGAACGGTACGAATGCAAAAGCACCTGGATTGGGTGCTTGCTCTTTTTTTACAGGGCAGCCTGGAAAAGCAGAATCCCTGGTTCTTAAACATTTTGCGTTTGAGTGCATACCAATTACTTTTCATGGATCATATCCCAGCCTATGCTTGTATCAACGAAGCAGTTGATTTAACTCGACAGCGAGTAAATAGTTCGATGGCCAGAGTAGTCAATGGGGTACTACGTAATCTACTGCGTCAAAAAGATATACTGGCCTATCCACCCAGCCATGAACCCGCTTATTTGGCCACCTATTACTCTCATCCCGATTGGGTGATCGAATATTATCTGCGTGAATACGGTTGGGATAAAACCAAATCGATCCTGGAGTATAATAATCAAAGACCAGGGTTGGATTTTCGCTGTAATCAGCTTAAAATCAGCCCGGCGGATTTGGTGCACCGCCTACAGTCGGAAGGAGTGTCCAGCAGCATATCACCATTGATGCCTGGGGCCATCAATATACGATCATTGTCTGTTCCCCTGTCAGGATTGAAGGCCTATCAACAGGGACTTTTTTATGTGCAGAATCTCGCATCCATGCTGGCTGGGCCAATACTAGATCCTCAGCCTGGGGAAAAGATCATTGATCTGTGTGCCGGAGTGGGAGGGAAATCCACTCATTTAGCTGAAATGATGAACAACCAGGGGACAGTATTGGCCTTTGACCTGTACCCCAAAAAACTGGAACTATTAGCGCAAAATGCTGAGCGCTTAGGGATCACTATTATTCATACTGAAGCGGCTGATGCCACTCAGCTGAATTACGATGAAGAGGTAGCTGATCGCGTTCTTTTAGATGCGCCTTGTACAGGTTTGGGTGTTCTCAATCGGCGCTCCGATGCTCGATGGCAAAAACGACCTGAAGATCTGCCGACTTTACTTGCTTTACAAAAGGCTCTGCTTGACCAAGCTGCTCGCATGGTAAAAAGAGGTGGCGTGATATTGTACTCCACATGCTCCATTCTGCGCCAGGAAAACCAGGAGCAGGTGGAAGCTTTTTTACAGCGTCACCAGGATTTCCAATTGGAGTCCATAAGCGACCAGTTGCATGATTTTCCGTTAAGGACTGAAGATCGAGAGAAGGCCAAGCAGGGTATGCTTTTGCTGATCCCGGGCAGCTATGGAACGGATGGTATGTTTTATGCGTTACTAAGGAGGGTAACTGGTTGAGAATAACAGACCAGACTCAATTACTGGGCATGAACTGTGAACAATTGGAAGAATATTTACTGCAAATCGGGCAGCCTCGTTTTCGCGGTCGACAGATCTACAGATGGATCTACCAAAAAGACACCAATTCTTTTGCTGAAATGAGTGATATACCCTTAAGTTTACGGCAGCAACTTGATCAAAGTGCTGTAGTGTCCATACCCATGGTATTAAAACAGAGCCTATCTCAGGATGGAACCCGCAAATTATTAATGGAACTGGAAGACGGGCAACGCATCGAAACAGTGGTTATTCCCCAGACTGAACAACGGGGGGCAAGGCATTCACTCTGTATTTCCACCCAGGTGGGATGCCCGGTAGGCTGTGCTTTCTGTGCCACCGGCTCCTCCGGTTATCAACGTAGTCTGCATTCCTTTGAAATGGTAGGCCAGTTTTTAAGTTCGCGGCGGGAACTTAGGCGGAACCTAAAGAAGAATGAGGATAATATAATCAGCAATGTTGTCTACATGGGCATGGGGGAACCTTTTTTCAACTATGATCAGGTACTGGCCTCGATTTACCTGCTGATCGACCCTCAAGGCATCAACCTGGGACAGAGACACATCACCATTTCAACCTCAGGGGAAGCTAAAGGCATTAAAAGACTGGCGGGGGAAAACCTGCAGGTAACTCTGGCAGTTTCACTTCATGCTGCTCATGATCAGTTACGTGACCGTTTAGTACCTCTCAATCGTAAATACCCATTGGATAAGCTGCTAGACGCAGTTGACTATTACATTCAAAAGACCAACCGACGGGTCACCTTTGAGTATATTATGCTGGACGATGTAAATATAAGTGGGGATGATGCTCATAGATTGATCAAGATATTAAAACCGTTGTTGGCAAATGTAAACCTTATTCCCTATAATGAAGTAGAAACATTACCCTTCAAGAGACCGTCCAGTAAAAAAGTAAGGCAGTTTTATAACTGGCTGGTTGAAGGAGGCTTGAGTGTTACTATCCGTGAAGAACGGGGTGGAGATATCGAAGCAGCCTGTGGGCAGTTATGCATCAAAGAACGATCATTGTAAAGGATTAATTACTGCAGGCTTATCATTTAAGGGGCGTTAGTTAATGAAAGTTGTGGGGATTTCGGACACCGGGTTGGTTCGCGAAAACAATGAAGATGCGTTTTTGATTGATGAAGACCGGGGGTTTTTCCTAGTGTGTGATGGTATGGGAGGCCACCGGGGAGGAGAAGTGGCCTCACAAATGGCTGTTGAGGCAATAAGCCAGTGCATGGAGGGATTTACATCAGCCAATGCACAGCAGCAGCTAGTTCAAAGCATTGACAAAGCCAATCGGGCTATATTAAAAGCCGGTCTTGCCAATGAGGATCTTTTTGAAATGGGAACCACTGTGACCGCTGTTTTGGTTCGCGATGGCCATTTTACCGTGGCTAATGTTGGTGACAGCGGGGTGTTCCTCATCCGCAGTGGATCTATTCGAAAAGTGACCCGCGACCATACCCTGGCAGAAGAAATGCTGTCCAATGGAGTTTTGAAACCTGAGGAAATGAGAGATAATGCCTATAATCATATATTGACAAGAGCCCTGGGGATAAATGAAGACATAGAAATTGACCTATTTGATGAAGAAATATTGTCCGGTGACATCGTGTTGATGTGCAGTGATGGATTAACTGATATGCTAACTCCAGAAGAGATCCTCACCATTGTTCAAGCTCATAGCCAAGATCTGGAATATGCCGCTCAGCAGTTGCTTAGAGAGGCTCTGGCCAAAGGCGGCTTTGACAATATTACCATAGTACTCATAGGCTTCAATTAGGAGGTAAACATAATTGGTAGGGATGATTCTAGGTGATCGCTACGAATTGTTGGAAATAGTTGGCGAGGGCGGAATGGCCATAGTCTATAAGGCCCGTTGTCGCATTCTCAACCGTACGGTGGCTGTAAAAGTAATGAAAGAGGAATTTGTCCGCGATGATAATTTCGTACAGCGGTTTAAGACTGAAGCCCTGGCAGCCGCCAGTCTTTCCCATCCCAATTTAGTAAATATTTTTGATGTTGGACAGCAGGGGGACTGCTATTACATAGTCATGGAATATGTGCAGGGCATGACTCTTAAAGAAATGATCGAGCAGCAAAAGCCTCTGGCTGTTGACAAAGCCGTTGACATTGCCATCATGATCTGCGACGGCTTACATCACGCTCATGAAAAGGGCATAATTCATCGTGATATCAAACCGCACAATGTTTTGATCACTGATACCGGAATTGTAAAGGTGGCCGACTTTGGTATTGCTCAGGCTGTCACCAAGCAAACCATTACCTTTGGAGGGAATGTAGTTGGATCTGTTCACTATGTATCTCCTGAGCAGGCCAAAGGGGAACCTCTAACCAGAGCCACTGACATTTATTCGGTTGGGTGTGTTCTTTATGAAATGGTCACCGGGCAGGTACCTTATGACGCAGATAGTCCTATCACAGTTGCACTGAAACATATTCACGATGATATACCGGCTATTAGAGCTAACAACTCTGAAGTACCGGTAGGACTAGAAGGTATTATCATAAAAGCCATGGAGAAATTGCCCCAGCATCGCTTTTCAACCGCCGAGGAAATGCGGAATGCACTACTGAATATCCACAGTCAGTATTTTTCCAATTACAGCAGCCAATACAAAAACGGAAAAACCTTGATCATGGCTCCGATATCGGAAGGGAGAGATCAAGAATTGGCCAAGAAAAAACTGCGTCCGGCAGCAGCCATTGTTTTGCTGGCAGTTCTGGGTTTATTTTTGGGAGTGGCGTACCAGCTGAGTGGGAACTTCTTTGGTGAGGAAGTTGAAGTTCCCGGTCTAGTGGGTCTAAGTTTGAAGGAAGCTGACCAAGAATTATCTAAAGTGGGGCTGAAACTGAAAGTGTTACCGGGGCAGTATCACGCTGAAGTGGAAAAAGATCATATAATATCCCAACGCTATGTGGAGGGATTTAAGGTCAAAAAAGGTCGCGAGATTGGAGTAGTACCAAGCTTAGGTATTCAGATGAAGAAAGTACCTGATATAGTAGGCATGGATAGAAGTGCCGCCGAGGTCGAATTACGCAACAGTGGATTCCGACCAGGAAAAATCGATAAAATCCATGATGACAAGTTTGAGGAGAATCAGGTCATATCACAGAATCCCCTCGGTGGTACTGAAGCCGAGCCGGGAGAATATGTAGATATGATGGTCAGTGAAGGCCCCACACCTGAGCGTATACCAATGCCTAATCTGATTGGAAAGTCTTTGGATGAGGCGCGCCAGATACTGAAAGAGAACAATCTCGTAATCGGCAACCAAATAACTAGAAAGGAAAGCAACGCCTATTATGTTGATTATGTTATAGATCAGGATACCCAAGCGGGTGTGTTAGTGGACGAGGATACTACCATTAATCTCACCGTTAGTTCAGGGCCAGGACCGGCAGCCCAGACACGTAGTTTGGAGTTGCGACTTCCGGAAGATCAGGACTTCTACAAGGTGGTAATAAAAGTGAAGGATGCCCAGGGACAGCGCGAGGTGTATGACCAGATGCATAATGGTGGTGATGGGGTAGTTGTAGGAATAAGCTATTTTGGCACTGGTCAAGCCGAAGTATTCCTAAATGGTAACAGCTACCGAACCTTTGATCTATAAATCTTAAGTGCTGAGGAGGTTTATATGACCGACCATCAATCTGTCGGACTGGTACTCAAAAACTACAGTGGGTTTTATTACGTGCAAACCGTGGATGGACAGCTTTACGAATGTAAAACCCGTGGTAAGCTTAAGGAACAAGTGGTAAGTGGTGATTGGGTAACCTTTACTCGATTGGATGATGGGCGTGGTATTCTGGAAGGTATTCAGCCTCGAAAAAACCTGTTATACCGACCCAAAATAGCCAATGTTACTATGGTACTAATAGTAATGGCAGTTGACAAACCTTCTCCCAGTATTACTCTGTTGGATAGGTTGTTGTTGCTGGCAAGTCTGCAACAGCTTACTCCCTGTATAATACTTAACAAGTGTGATCTTGATCCCGATCCCAAAGCAGTCCTGATAAATGAGTACTATCCCCAGGCTGGTTTTACAGTGCTATCCATATCCGCCCGGCAGCGACATAACCTGGAGAGTGTGCGCCAATTGCTTAAGGAGCAGATTGCAGTATTAGCTGGGCCTAGTGGGGTAGGCAAAACAAGTCTGATCAATGCTTTGTCAAATGATCAACTCTTGAAGACACAAGAGGTCAGCAGTAAAATTGGCCGCGGCAGGCACACCACCCGCCATGTAGAACTATTTGCCATAGATAACAACGGTTGGATCGCAGATACGCCTGGTTTTAGTGTTCTGGATCTGCCTATCATGAAGAGTACTCAATTAGCTAATTATTACCCTGACTTTACTGTTTTCAACCAGGAGTGCCGATTTGCAGATTGCTTGCATTATCGGGAAAAGGATTGTGGAGTCAAAACCGCGGTTGACAATGGAACGATCCCGTCCTTCCGCTACAAAAATTATATTCAGCTCTTGGAAGAGGTTATCGAAAAGGAGAAATGCTACCGATGATATTATTGGCTCCCTCCATATTGTCTGCTGATTTTGCTCATCTGGGACAAGATATTGCCAAAGTCGAACAAGCCGGTGCCGATTGGTTACACATTGATGTCATGGACGGGCATTTTGTACCGAATATTACCATTGGCCCTCAGGTAGTAGCCGACTTGCGGGCTCATAGCAAGTTGATATTTGATGTTCACCTGATGATCGAAAAACCTGATTTACATATACCCGCTTTCGCTAAAGCTGGGGCCGATCTGATTACTGTTCATGTGGAAACCTGTCCCCATCTTAATCGAACTATAAATCTGATCCATGGACTGGGATGCCGAGCTGGAGTATCCTTAAACCCTGCCACGCCCGTTAGTTTGATCGAACCCAGCTTATTGGATGTTGATTTAGTCTTGATAATGAGTGTCAACCCTGGATTTGGAGGACAGCGATTTATTCCCGGCGTGGTCAGCAAGATCACCCAGTTAAAGAGTATGATCGACCAAATAGATAGAGACATAGATATTCAAGTTGATGGGGGGATCAATCCCGAAACTGGCCGTCAGGTGGTGCAGGCCGGTGCTAATGTTCTAGTGGCAGGATCTTATATTTTCCATGCTACGGATCCGGCTCAGGCTATCAAAAACCTAAAGGATGCGGTAACTGGTTGACCATTTTAACCGGTCAGTGTACTATAAAGGCAATTAAATAAGAATTTCTTCGGGGATGGGTGAAATTCCCTATCGGCGGTACAGCCCGCTAGCCGTAAGGCATGATCCGGTGCAACTCCGGGGCCGACAGTGATAGTCTGGATGGGAGAAGAAATGTAATGTGGTACATTTTTCACAATGATGCCATATTACTTGTGTGTGGATTAGCTCCGAAGAATTTTATTGACGGAGTTTTTTTTGTTTCCATTTTTCAAAATCGAGGGTGTAATCAAGGTGAGTAGTGGTACCGACAATCAGTATATGCAAAGAGCTTTGGATTTGGCCGCTCTAGCATTAGGCCGCACCTCTCCCAACCCAGTGGTAGGGGCGGTGATAGTTAAGAATGGGGTGATAGTCGGTGAAGGCTATCACCAAAAAGCCGGCACCCCCCATGCGGAAATACATGCTCTTCAGCAGGCGGGCGAACAAGCCAGAGGGGCTGATATCTATGTTACCCTGGAACCCTGTAGTCACTATGGGAGAACTCCGCCCTGTGCCGATGCTCTTATTGAAGCTGGTGTGAGAAGAGTGGTAGCTGCCGTGCTTGATCCTAACCCAAAGGTATCAGGGCGAGGAATGGAAAAATTAAAAAAAGCCGGCATCGCGACCCAGATAGGAGTCTTGGAACAATCAGCCCGCCGACTTAACGAAGCTTTTTTCAAGTATGTATCTACAGGGCGACCCCTGGTATCTTTAAAAACTGCCATGACTCTGGACGGGAAAATAGCTACTGCTCAGGGGAGTTCTCGCTGGATCACCGGTGGGGAAGCCAGAAGGCATGTTCATCGGCTTCGTAACCAGTATGATGCCATAATGGTTGGTATTGGCACGGTATTGGCAGATGATCCGCTGCTTAACACCCGCTTGGATGATGAAGAAGCTAGAGATCCGATTCGCATTATAATAGATGGGCAGCTGCTGTTGCCCCACGACACACAAATCGTTAAGACCAGTAATAGACAGCCCACTCTGGTATATACTTCCCATGGGGCTGATCATGACCGAGAGGTTGCTCTTAGAGACAAAGGGTTGGAAATAATCCGCATAAATGGTTCGCCTGACTACCTGGATATGGGTCAGGTCATGGATGATCTGGGCAAACGCCAAATAACCTGTGTTTTGGTTGAAGGTGGAGCCGGATTGAATGCTTCATTACTGCAACAGCACTTGGTTGACAAACTATATTGGTTTATCGCACCGAAAATGGTGGGTGGTATCAAAGCCCCCGGGCCAGTTGCCGGAGATGGAGTTGAGACGATGGATCAAGCCTTACTTTTGCATGATGTGCAGGTACAGCAGATGGGAGCAGATATACTGATAGAAGCCTATACAAGGTGGTGAAATAGTGTTTACAGGCATAATTGAAGAAATCGGTCATGTACAAAGAATCAATCAGCAGTCTCACTCGGCTCAAATCCAGATAAAGGCCAGTAAAGTTCTGAGTGATGTTGCTGTAGGTGACAGTATTGCTGTAAATGGAGTTTGCTTAACAGTGGTTTCTTTTGATAATCAACATTTCATAGCAGATGTTATGCCCGAGACTATCAATAAAACTACTTTGCACGAATTAAAACCGGGTAGTCCCGTCAACCTGGAAAGGGCCTTACAAGTTGGGGCAAGACTGGGCGGGCACATTGTCCAGGGTCATGTTGATGCCATCGGTACCATTGTGCAAAAGCAGGTTCTGGAGATAGCTATCATATACCGCATAAAGACCACTCCTGAGCTGCTCCAATTTGTGGTTCCCAAAGGATCAGTAGCTATAGACGGCATTAGCTTAACGGTGGTGGACGTATTCCAGGATAGTTTTACCGTCTCTCTGATCCCCCATACCGCTCACGAGACAACTCTGGGGGGCAAGGATCCGGGTGATCGGGTCAACCTGGAAAGTGATATCATTGGCCGGTATGTTCAACATTTGATGGGTAGAACTAGTCCCGATATGCGTCAGGACTTGGATGTTTCATTTTTAGCAGAGAACGGATTCCTATAAGGGAGGACTGAAAAATGTTTAACACTATAGAAGAGGCAATCAAAGACATCCGGGAAGGCAAAATGGTGATTTTAGTCGATGATGAGGATCGTGAAAATGAAGGCGACCTTATCGTAGCGGCTGAGAAGGCGACTCCAGAAGTTATAAACTTCATGGCTTCTTATGCTAAGGGCTTGATATGTGTGCCTATGACTGGTGAGCGGTTGGATGAATTGGAAATTCAGCCCATGGTTTTAGAAAACACCGATAATCATGAGACTGCTTTTACAGTATCAGTGGATTACAAGACCACTAGTACCGGTATTTCAGCCCATGAGCGAGCAGCCACTATTGCCGGGTTAATATCACCCGAGGCCCAACCATCCGACTTTAGAAAACCTGGACATATTTTTCCCTTACGCTATAAAGAGGGAGGAGTATTGCGCAGAACCGGTCATACTGAAGGATCGATCGACCTGGCACGTCTGGCCGGACTGTATCCAGCTGCAGTTATCTGTGAAATTATGAGTAGCGATGGTACTATGGCCCGTGTTCCAGAGTTACTTGAGTTTGCGCGTGAACACCAGATAAAAATCGCCTCCATTGCCGATTTAATTGAATATCGGCGCCGTACCGAAAAGCTGGTGAAACGAGTGGCTGATACCAAACTTCCCACCGAATATGGGGATTTTATTGCCGTAGCCTATGAGTCACTATTGGACGGTAAAGGACATTTGGCTTTGGTCAAGGGGGAGTGGGATGAAGATGAATCAATTTTGGTTCGGGTGCATTCCGAGTGTCTTACCGGGGATGTGTTTGGATCAAATCGCTGTGACTGCGGTGAACAGCTGGCCGCTGCCTTGACCATGATAGAAGAAGCTGGCAAAGGAGTATTGCTGTATATGCGCCAAGAAGGGCGCGGTATTGGATTGGTGAATAAAATCAGAGCCTATCATCTGCAGGATCATGGCCGAGACACCGTAGAAGCTAATTTGGAACTTGGTTTTGCTGAAGATCTACGTGATTATGGGATAGGAGCTCAAATTCTGGTTGATTTAGGTATTCGCAAAATGCGACTCATGACCAATAACCCTAAAAAGATAAAAGGTTTGGAAGGATACGGACTGGAAGTGGTGGAACGTGTTTCCATAGAGATCCCCTGTAAGGATGAAAATCGCTATTATTTGCAAACCAAGAAAGAAAAGATGGGCCACATGTTGGCCGGATTATAATTAAGAGGAGGAATTCACCGTGAGCCAAATATTTGAAGGAAAACTGGTAGGAGATGGACAACGAATAGGGATAGTGGTGTCACGTTTTAACGAGTTCATCACCAATAAACTGCTATCCGGATGTATTGATACCCTGATCCGTCACAATGTTGATCAAAAGGACATCGATGTGGTGTGGATACCGGGAGCTTTTGAAATTCCCTTGGTAGCGCAAAAAATGGTTCAACGCGGATATGATGCAGTAATATGTCTGGGGGCGGTTATTCGCGGTGCCACGCCTCATTTTGAATACGTTTCGGCTGAGGTTACCAAGGGGGTTGCCCAGGTAGCCCTTAACACTGGAGTCCCAGTAATATATGGAGTAATAACTGCTGATACCATTGAACAAGCCATTGAACGGGCTGGAACAAAGGCCGGTAATAAAGGAGTGGACGCTGCCAACTCAGCCATTGAAATGGTCAACATAATGAAACAGATCGGTTAATTGGTTTCTAGAAACCTCCACCAATCCGGTGGAGGTTTTTTGCTGTCAGAATAAATATAACCAGAATTAACAGAGTGGAGCCGGGGGGCGTTTCCTAAGTTATCGAAATAGAAAAACCTGTAGGGAACGACTCCCGTGTTGTTTCGCATCATCTCTTGATAATTGTTGCTAAAATGTCGAAAATGGTCTAAGTTTAAATAGAGAAGTGATTTAATTTTGTATCGATGGGGGATCGCTATGATTATCAGGGATATTATGACTATTAATCCCGTAACTCTCCAGCCCCAGGTACTCCTCGAGGAAGCGGCGCGAATTCTGGCTGAGAATCAGATTAATGGCGCTCCGGTTGTTGATAGTGAAGGAGCCTTAGTAGGTTTGATTACCAAAGGCCATTTGCTCCGGGGGATAATGGAAGAGAACAGTCAGGCTACATCCATTGACCGGGTGATGGAACGACAAGTGATTACCGTTAGTCCTGATGATAGTCTGGATGAATTGATCAACTTGGAAGTCGGGCGTCTTCCGGTGATAGATAACGGGCGTCTGGTAGGAATGGTAACTCGATCTGACTTGGCTAAAGCCTATTATAGTTCGGCTCGTGAACTAGAAAGATCGCTGGATATCATCATCGAATCGGTACATAATGCCATGATAACCATTGATGAATCGGGCCAAGTGCAGATTTTTAATTCAGCTGCGGAAAAGTTGTTTGACATCAAGAAAGAGAAGATCATTGGTCAGCCTATCACCAAGTTTATGCCGGACAGTACTCTGCCCGACATTCTAAAGTCCGGTAAGACTGAATTTAGTCAAAAGGTTATCTTTCAGGATCGGACGCTTTTGTCCAATCGTACCCCAGTCATCGTAAATGGCAAAACGATTGGCGCAGCAGCAGTTGTCCAGGATATTTCTGAGTTAGAACAGATTTCTCAGGAGCTTCAGTCGACCCGGGAATTAAAAGAGGAACTGGATGCCATCATAAATTCCTCCTTTGACGGCATATATGTGACTGATGGTGAAGGAAAGACTATTAGGATAAATGAGGCTTACAGCAGGATCACCGGAATCAGAGCCGATGAAGTGTTGGGTAAAACCATGTCAGAATTGGTGGAGTCTGGCGTCTATGATCAGTCAGCGACTATGCTAGTGATGGAACGCCGGGAACCGGTCACCATAAGTCAGGAACTGCGCACCGGCAAAAGTATACTGGTAACCGGAAGCCCAATCATTGGCGAGAATGGTCAACTGCGACGGGTAGTGACCAATGTGCGGGATATTACCGAATTAAACTGCTTGCGTAAAGAACTTGATCAGGCAATGGGATTACAAATGCACTATGAAGAACGCTTGAGTCGTTATCAAGTATTGGACAAGTATGTTATCCGCGCTCAAAAATCTCGAGATCTAATTGATTTGGTACTAAGACTGGGTCAGGTGGATTCCACGGTTCTGATTCAGGGTGAATCTGGGGTGGGTAAGGAAATGATCGCCGAAATTCTGCACAGTAACAGTCTGCGTAAAGACAAGCCACTAGTAAGAATCAATTGTGGGGCGATTCCCGAAAACCTTCTGGAGTCTGAATTGTTTGGATATGAAAGCGGAGCTTTTACCGGGGCAAATAAAGGGGGGAAAATAGGCATATTTGAAGTTGCCCAGCATGGTACCCTGTTTTTGGATGAGATTGCTGAATTACCTCTGCATTTACAGGTAAAACTGCTACGAGTAATACAGGAAAGAGAAATGACTAGGGTGGGGGGGACAACCCCCATAAAGGTTGATGTTAGATTAATAGCTGCTACTAATCAGGATCTATGGGAACTGGTGAACAAGAATCTTTTCCGCAAAGACTTATATTTTCGACTCAATGTTGTTCCGATCACGGTGCCCCCTTTGCGGGAAAGAAAAGAGGAAATACCGGCACTAGCAGCTCAGTTTGTTCGGCAATTCAACCAGAAGTATGAACTCAACAAAAGCCTTGATCCTAAAGTGATCGATAAACTGATCGCCTATAACTGGCCTGGCAATATTCGGGAACTGGAGAATGTTATTGAAAGAACATTAGTGACCCATTCAGGTGATATTATCGATGATGTGGCTTTACCTGATGATAGTAGGGCCTATGGCAAGTCAAGCCAGAGTTCCCAGTCTACGCAACCACTAAAAGAAGCGGTAGAAGCCTTGGAAAGGCAGATGATCAGTGGCGCTTTGAACACCTATGGATCTACGCGTAAAGCTGCGCGTGCATTGGGTGTTAGTCAACCGACTATTGTTCGCAAAGCAGCTCGTTATGGTTTACAGAGCGACACTCAAACCGATGCATAAAGGAATCAGGTGATGCAATAATGCACCACCTTCGGTTACAAATTATCTGACAATTAAATGCTTGGTACCCATGGTTTGTTTCGTGGAAGACAAATAACGCTAGCTGGCTTTCAACGAAACGTTACATTTTCGAATCACTAAGAAGTCCGCCGGAAGGCCTTTGCAGTGTTTAGGTATTAAATGGAGTGCGGAATTATGTGAAAAGTATGATAGAATTCTGGCTGTGGTTGGCGTAGATCAGACAATATCAACTTATGGGTTGAAATCTATCATGCAACCAAGTTAATATTGGCACGATAATTGCATTGTAAAAGGGCAGGAGTGATAGTAGCGCAGGGAAGGCGAAACTGATTATCGACGTTAACTCTCGTCGAGGTATGTAATGGTGATTAGGAAAAAATATGAATGAGGTGAATTTATTATGGCATTAAAAACTCCGCAACAATATTTAGACGATCTTCGTCAGCTGAAAATTGATCTATATATGTTCGGTGAAAAAGTAGACAACTATGTTGATCATCCGATTATTCGACCTTCTATCAATGCTATGGCCATGACTTATAAACTAGCTTTGGATCCTGAATATGAAGATCTGATGACGGCAACTTCTAATTTAACCGGACAGAAAGTAAACCGTTTTACCCATCTGCATCAAAGTACAGAAGACTTGGTTAAAAAAGTGAAAATGCAACGCCTGCTTGGCCAAAAAACTGGCTGCTGTTTCCAGCGTTGCGTGGGAATGGATGCTTTCAATGCAGTTTATAATACCACTTATGAAATAGACCAAGCCAAAGGTACTGATTACCATAAACGGTTTGTTGAATTTATGAAATATGTACAGGAAAACGATCTGGCTGTAGATGGATGTATGACCGATGCTCGCGGTGATCGCTCCAAGAGCCCTGGACAGCAGCCTGACCCAGATGCCTACCTGCATGTAGTCGAAAGACGCCCTGATGGAGTGGTGGTTCGCGGATGCAAACTGCATCAGACAGGTATGATAAACTCTCATGAAATATTAGTTATGCCCAATAACGCCTTGAAAGAGGATGAAAAGGAATGGGCTATTGCTTTTGCCATTCCACTGGATACCCCGGGCATGATCTATGTTTATGGTCGCCAGTCCTGTGACACCCGCAAATTGGAAGGCGGAAATATCGACGTTGGCAATATTCACTTTGGTGGTCAAGAGGTTATGACTATTTTTAACGATGTATTCGTACCAACTGATCGCATATTCATGGATGGCGAAACCGAATTTAGCGGTACTCTGGTAGAGCGCTTTGCCGGCTATCATCGTCAGAGCTATGGCGGATGCAAAGTGGGAGTTGGTGACACTTTGATAGGGGCAGCCAAAGCTATTACCGATTATCAAGGTGCCAGCAAAGCATCCCATGTTAAAGATAAGATTATTGAAATGTGTCATTTGAATGAGACTCTTTATTCCTGTGGTATTGCCTGTTCTGCCGAAGGACGCAAGACCGCAGCGGGCAATTATCTAATTGATCTGCTTTTAGCCAATGTTTGTAAGCAGAATGTTACCAGATTTCCCTATGAACTTGCCCGCATAGCTCAGGATCTGGCCGGCGGTTTGTTTGTAACCATGCCGTCTGAGAAAGATTTTGAGAATCCGGAAATTGGTGACCTGGTCAAGAAATATGTAGATACCGGTAATGTTCCGGTAGAACATCGTCAACGCATGCTGCGTTTGGTGGAAAACTTGACTATGGGTTGTGCAGCTGTAGGCTATTTGACAGAATCTATGCATGGTGCCGGATCACCTCAGGCTCAGCGTATAATGATTTCCAGATTGGTGGATCTGGAACACCGCAAAGAACTAGCCGAAAAATTATGCGGCGTAAAAGAAAATCCCGACATTGATTGGGAATAAAATATTTACTGGCGAAAAACAATGATTGCAGCAATCATCCTAGTTGTTAGTCTAAGCAATAAACATGAATTTGAAGCAGAAGCCGTCTAACTAATGTTTGAATTTGGATGTAATAATTAATTTTAGCCGAAGCCAGTATCTGTCTGGGCAAGGTCTTTGTATATACCAGGAGACGTGATAAAAATGAAGCTACGAATCAAATATTGCGGCGGGTGTAATCCTATTATTAATCGTTCCAAACTAGTTGCAGCAGTAAGAAACGAACTATCAAAATCAGTAGACGTCGAAATAGTTGATAAAGATGCGGATGTAGGACTGCTAGTAGGTGGTTGTCATGTATGTTGCCCTAATCTGTCGCAAATAGAAGATCAGGCCAGGCAGTGGGTAATTGTCGGTGGAGACCTGGTGGATCATCTGCCGGTTCCCACCGAGCAATTACCGCAAATAATAGCAGAGAGAATTATTCAAAAGCAACACCCCGGTAGCTAGACTACCTTGCTTGCTTGACCAATTATATAAAACGCACTGTATTAGCCGCAGTGCGTTTTGCCTATTTAGAGCCACTTTTCGAGTAGGCGGTTGAACATTTTGCATCACTGCCGGCTTGGTATTGTTAAAAAAGTGGAGTAGACTATTTATAAGGTGAATTTCAAAGAGCGTCATAACACACAACACAAAAGGAGTGATATTCTTGGTGATAGCTGGGCTCGTAGTAATTTTGCTATTGGTTTTGACTCTACCTTTCCTGGTTAAGCCCATCGAAGAAAATTTGGAACCATTTTTGTTTGTTATGGGGGTAGCTGCTGCTCTAGTATCTGGCGTTATGAACAAGCACCTGATATTGGAAGCACTGCAAGAACCCATCATGATAACGGCAGCGGTATTCATTGCCGGGGCACTGTTTTATATTCTGCGCAAACAATTTGCCAGTTTCATGGATAAGGTATATCAAGTGATACCTGTATGGGTAGTGGTGTTTTTAATTATAGTTATTTTAGGACTGGTTTCCAGTATCATTACCGCGATCATTGCTGCCATCATCTTGGTTGAAGTAATATTTTTGCTGCCTATGGAAAGAAAGCACAAGATTACCATCTGTGTACTAGCTTGTTTTTCCATTGGCCTGGGTGCAGCTTTGACTCCTCTGGGCGAACCACTATCAACCATCGTGGTTTCTAAGCTGAATGGGGAGTTTCTCTACCTCTTCTATTTGCTTGGTAGGTTTATCATCCCAGCTGTAGTAGTTATCGGTGTTATAGGCGCTGTCTATACTTTTTGGGCTATGAGGGATCAGAACAAACTGGGAACATCAGAATTAGCCGCAACCACCGAGGAAGATGCTTTGCTTGAAGATGAAGAGTTAGAGCAGGAAACGTGGCGGGGTATCACGGTACGGGCTTTTAAGGTCTATCTATTTGTTATGGCTCTGGTATTCTTGGGCCAAGGGTTTACTCCCCTTATCGATAAGTATATCCTGACGCTTGATTCGCGCTTACTTTATTGGGTAAACATGATATCTGCAGTGTTGGATAATGCTACTTTAGCGGCAGCAGAAATCAGCCCTCAAATGGATGTTTTACAGATCGAAGCTATCTTAATGGGTCTGCTTGTCAGCGGAGGCATGCTGATTCCTGGCAATATACCCAATATCATTGCTGCTTCCAAACTGCGGATAAATAGTACCGAATGGGCTAGAATAGGTGTTCCTTTTGGACTGGTAGTTATGATTATTTTCTATGTGATCCTCTTCTAACTGACAGCCAAATATCAGACTGTTTTCAAACCCCCGAGGATAGTAGTTATCCTGGGGGTGTTTGTTTTAAGTATCAATATCTTCATTAGATAAGAAAGATCCCTTTTAGGTCAGAAAAGCACCCTTGATCAAATGGATCAAGGGTGCTAAGGTGATTTTTATTAGAATGATGGCACACAGGAGTCGGGATAATTAGTCTCCAAAAACTCTTTTACTTCTGGGGACTGCATAGCTTTAACCAGTTTCTGAATTGATTCCTTACTTTCATCTTCTGGACGAACTACCAGTACGTTTGCAAAAGGAGAATCTTTGGGTTCCATGAAAATGGAATCCTGAACCGGGTTCAGATTGGCTTCTAGTGCATAGTTACTGTTGATAACACAAAGTTCTAAGTCTTCCAGTGCACGGGGGAGCATGGCAGCATCCATCATGGTGATCTTAATTTTCTTAGGGTTTTCAATTATATCCTGCTCAGTTGCCTGTACACCGACTCCTTCAGTCAATGTAATCAAGCCGGCGCTTTCCAGAACCATCAGGGCGCGACCGCCGTTGGTGGCGTCATTGGGAATCCCTACCGCAGCACCTTCACTGAGTTCATTTACATCAGTCAAAGTTTTTGAATAAACGCCCATGGGCTCATTATGGATCTTGGCGATCCATTTTAGATCAGCATTGTTTTGACTGTTATAATCATCCAGATAGGGAATATGTTGAAAGAAATTGGCATCGATCTCGCCATCTTTCAAAGACGGATTAAGTAGTACATAATCAGTAAACTCTTTGATTTCCAGTTCCACGCCGTCCGCTTCCAGAACTGGTTTGACCACTTCTAAAATCTCAGCATGAGGTTTGGCAGTGGCACCCACCACCAGCTTTTCAGTCTGATCAGCTGGCCCGGGCGTCTGACCTTGGTCATTGCCGGTGTCGCCTGAACAACCAACTAAAGCCGCTGTCATCAACACTAGACTGAGAACCAGTACGATAAGCTTTTTCATTCATTTACCTCCTTCGATTAACCGCTCTCGCTGCCAGGGTATCTCCAAGTACCTGAACACCCTGAACCATGATTACCAGAATAACGACCGTAATTAATAGAATTAAAGTCTGGTAACGTTGGTAGCCATAATAGTAGGCAAGAGTACCCAATCCACCTCCTCCCACTATACCGGCCATAGCCGAATAACTAACCAAGTTAATGGTGGTTATTGCTACCCCCAGGATAAGACTAGGACTGGCTTCAGGGAGTAATACCTTAGTTATGATCTGCCAGGCATTGGCCCCCATAGACAATGCCGCTTCGATCAGACCCCAATCTATTTCCTTCAAACTGGTCTCTACCAGTCGAGCTACAAAAGGAACTGCCGCTAAAGTCAGTGGAACCATGGAGGCCACTGTGCCGATAAAACCTCCCACTATGAGTTTAGTTAAAGGTATTACCAGGATAAGAAAAATGATAAAAGGAATAGAACGAAAAACGTTGACAATGACACCGAGGATACTATTCAAAGGAATGTTTTCCAGAATATGACCTTTCTCAGTGATAACCAGGATCACTCCTAAAGGAAGACCCATTACATAGGCCAGAGCGGTGGAAATGATAACCATGTAAATAGTTTCCCAGGTGGCTAGAGATACTTTTTCTATCAACCAGGAAAAATCCACTGATGCGGCTCCAACCAAGGAGGGCAGGTTGAGTAGGGCAATGGCATCAAACATTCTTCAACACCTCGATTTCCAAGCCACGTTCCCGTAGGTAAGCCATAGCTTCATCCAAAAGTGAAGCCTCCCCAATAAGCTCCAGAACCAAATTGCCAAAGGGGGTATCTTTGACTCGATCAATGTTCCCGTAGAGAATATTCACATCGATATCATAACGCCGAATCATCGAGGATATAATTGGCTGTCCGGCCGAACTGCCAATGAAGGAAACCCGGATCAGGCGCGTAGGGTGTCGTTGCGGATCTATTTTAGCAAGTGTCAGATCCTCGGGTATGTCGTTCTTAACTACTGCATTTATAAAGCTATGGGAAGTTGGAGTAGCAGGATTGGTAAATACCGATAACACATCGCCGATTTCTACGATGCGAGAGTTGTCAATTACTGCCACCCGGTCGCAAACCTGCTTGATAACGTTCATATCGTGAGTAATCAGTAAGATAGTCAGGTTTAACTGACGGTTGATGTCCTTTAAAAGCTTGAGAATAGAACTGGTGGTTTGTGGATCCAAGGCGGAGGTCGCCTCATCTGATAGCAGAACTTTGGGATTGTTAGCTAGTGCCCGGGCAATACCTACCCTCTGCTTTTGGCCGCCGCTGAGCTGTCCTGGGTAAACTCCAGCTTTATCAGTCAGACCTACCAGATCCAATAATTCGTTTACTCTGCTTTTAGCCTGAGCAGATGGTACCCCGGCGATCTCCAGGGGGAACAAAATATTGTCAAACACCGTACGTGAGGACAAGAGGTTAAAATGCTGAAATATCATACCTATTTTTTGACGGGCGCAGCGTAAATCGCGTTTGTCCAGAGAAGTGATCTGTTGACCATCCACATAGATCGATCCCTGAGTAGGTTTTTCCAACATATTAATACAGCGAATCAAGGTACTTTTGCCAGCTCCACTTAGCCCGATGATCCCAAAAATCTCGCCTTTATTTATTGATAAAGTGACATCATCGAGAGCCAGGACCTGGTGACTGGGAGTTTCAAAAATTTTGGTCAGGTGTTCGATTTGGATCAAGGCCCCGTCCTCCTTCATTGCAAAAATAAATGCCTCCTGGTGCTTAGCCGAAGAGGCAAGATAGTTATTATATATCTTGCTCTTATCTGCCAGATATGCCATCTGCAGGAATTGGCACCATACCCGCTGGGCGGTTGCCGGGCTTCATCGGGCCAGTCCCTCAGCCACTCTTGATAAGAGTATGAACACTATAACATTACTACTAAGTGTAGCACCTGGTCGGGTTAACAGTCAATACAAATGACCTGTCCTATTTTGCAATAAGAGGGTCATTCTGCAGGACGATCCGCACTATTTTCCCTTGCCGCACTTGAAAAACAATGCAGCGGCGGTTGTCGTCACCATATACTGCATCAAAATCCTCGGTATTGCCGTTATCAACCCAGGCATATTGTGTTCCATACTGGGCAATGGCTGTGTCAAAAGAATCTCCCACTCGTACGCCACGAAAAGTCGGCAAATCAGGATTTTCTATATGAGCCCTGTGTAAAATATTTTCATCTTCAGTAAATGTAAATAGAATATTATCTTCATTTAAGCTGAAAATCGTACTGAGGCCTAGCATATATCCATGAGGATAGTGATCCATAACCGTCTCTCCTGGAGTAGAGCCAAGCTCCACCAGATGACTTCGCCATTCCAGCTGGAAGTCCTGGTCATCCAAGACAGCAAATTGATCTGGATAATGGACGTTAAGCATATCCCGGCTACCAGCCACTGAAAGTCCCAGGCAGAACACCACCACAATTATTACTGTAATAACAATGATTTCACGTCGATTTCGCTGAAACATAATCCCCCTACCTTGCCAACCGTCTGTTGAACGGTATTTTCCATACTATTATACTACAAAGGGATGACAAACCAACGGCTAATGGGTGAAAGACTCTGCGCTGGATTATTCGGGAATGCATAAGGAGAGACATTATCCCTGATCAATAACAAATGAACCAGCAGCCCGCTTGACAAGCTTTTGATCCGTATACTATAATGAATCTTGCTGATGGCAAATGAGCTTTATGCGGTAGTGGCGGAATCGGCAGACGCGCTAGATTCAGGTTCTAGTCTGTGCAAGCAGGTGGAGGTTCAAGTCCTCTCTACCGCACCATATATGATTGTAAAGGAGTCTACCAAGGCTCCTTTATTTTGTTTCTGTGTTTTTTACGGCCTGTTAGCAGGGCGCACTGCTGTATAACCAGACAACAATCTACATTTTGCTGAGAATAGAATGAAAAACAAAAAATATGCTAGCTCCAATAAGTAGGCTAAGTACGACCAAGAATAGGGCGGCCCGATTGGATAAAAGCTGCTTAAACCAGTTCATTACTATTCAACCTCTCCGTATATAATGAAGCCCGTCTCTGCCAATATGACTTTTAGGTGAGTATTCAACAAGCATCATGTCATTCTGAGGCGTAGCCGGAGAATCTTACTGGTAGCCGGGGAAAGATCCTTCGGTCGTCCCTCCCTCAGGAGGCCCATAACAAACCCGGGTTTTTCAGTGATCTCAAATGCTCTAGGGATCACAAATAGTACAAGGATCATAACCCGAGGCAATTGCCTCATCGCGATGAATAAAATACTCACGGTTTTCGTAGCGGATTTTTTTGACCGAGCTGCAATCAGGTCGATGAAAACGCGTTCCCTGTATACTGGCAATAAATTGAGGTGTAACCTCTTCAATAACACTTTGATCCGTAGCCTCGTTGGGCCTTTCTTGGTCGGTGTTTTCCAAAGATATGGGTTGTTGCACATAAGGTAAAAACGGATCTGCCTGGGGAGATAAGGGGGCCGTTACAATAGGAGACCCTGCTGTCGCCTCAGTGGCTTGCTGTCCGATTAGGTCACCGTGGAGAATACCAAAGGCCTGCATAGCTTTTGAAAGGTGGTAGACAATGAGAACTAACAGCACTATACATATGCCCGACAGCATCCAATTTAACATTTTTTTGCCCCCCGATAGATCTATAATTTCAAGCCCATATGATAGGCTAAGTAATACACACCTGGGCGGAAACACTGACGCTCAGCCATGCCTTCGATGGAAAAACCCATGGACTGATAAAGATGGATAGCACGGTGATTATCAGTGCGAACTTTCAAATGAATTTTTCGTACATTGTTTTGAGTAGCCCATTCCAGCATTGTACCCATCATAATACGTGCCAGACCGCATCCCCAGAATTCCTCCACTACCGATATACCAAATTCGCCGTGGTGACGGAAAAACGGCCAGCGACCGCACTCAAAATTCAAGGTGGCCAAAATACGGTTATCATCAGTAGCCAGTAAAAATAAGCTGTCGGTTCTTTTGGATGCCTGCTCCAAATACTGCCTGGCTTGATCTGTGTCCATGGTGATCTGCTCAGATGAGAAAGCCAAGAAGTCGGTTTCATCCCCTACCTGTTTGAGGTAATCCAACCAGGCGGATGCATCTTCGTCAACAATTGGGCGAATCGTCACAGCCCTGTCTTTTATAAATACCGTAAATGGTTGCAAAATTATCTCCCCTGAAGGTAATGATACAGTGGTGGAGGGAAAATATATTTAAGGATATACTATTAATATATCATGAGCAATTATTGTATCCAGACTAACATAAAAGGAGGGTTCTATGAATAAAATTGACGTCCAATTCCAGAAGTTAGTTGACTGGGCGCAGTTGCCGGCATACGAGACAACCGGTGCGGCTGGATGTGACCTTTCTCTGGCGTTAAGAGAAGAAATAGTGCTTTATCCCCATGAGGTACAGAATATTTCTACCGGATTTGCCATGCGTATTCCTGATGGATATGAAGCCCAGATACGCAGTCGGGCTGGTATGGCGCGCAAGGGGATTATTGTGGCTAATGCTCCCGGTACTATTGATGCTGACCACCTAGGAGAGGTAAAAGTGCTGCTTGTTAACATAGGTAACAAACCCATTAAAGTTGTCCCCGGCCAGAAAGTAGCTCAGATGGTTTTTAGCCCGGTCGTCAAGGCTCAGTTTCATGAAGCTTAAGAATCAACAAATAGTTGAATGTCTACATAAATAAGGACTTGAACCATTTATCTACCCTAATCACAGCAGTTTTATTTAATAGGAGGGACAAATTTGAAGAAGTTAACTCTTAAGGCTGAGGATACAGTACTTCTAGTAATTGATCTTCAAGAAAAGCTGATGAAAGCTATGAAAGACCGAGAGCGAGTATATAAGAATACCGCGCTGCTGTTGGAAACTGCAAAACAGTTTGATATCCCGGTGATTGTTACTGAGCAGTATCCTCGTGGTTTAGGCAAGACAGTTCCTGAGGTGGCTGAACATCTGGCTGAGCACTCTTGTGTAGAAAAGACCAGTTTTTCTGCTTGCACTCCGGATTTTAATAGTGTACTCGGTGATACCAAACGTCGCAGTGTTATTGTTACCGGCAGTGAAACCCATATCTGCGTGTTCCAGACCGTTCGCGATTTGGTGGAGGATGGCTTTCAGGTCTATGTGCCCAGGGATGCTGTTTGTTCACGTACCGATGAAAACTACGAAAATGCCCTGGAATTGATGAGATTAGCTGGGGCAGTGGTGACAAACACTGAAACAGTTGTCTTTGACCTTCTTAAGCAGTCAGGAACCCCACAGTTTAAGGCGATATCTCCATTAGTGAAGTAGTTCAAGCATGCTGTTTTGGAAAAAGCCTGTTGCATAATAGGAGTTTTATTTGACAAATTAATAAAGTGACCCTATACTTTATCTTTGGGCGCCAAAATCGGCCCCCAAAAGTGAGTATGGACAGTAGATGCGGCATTCTGGTAATGCCGTTTCTATATTTCAAAAGGTATTTAGTCTAATTTGGGAGTGAAGTTATAATGTTAGAGAAACTGCGTAATATTGGTATCATAGCTCATATTGATGCAGGGAAGACCACTACTACCGAGCGCATTCTCTTTTATACGGGTTTGACCCACAAAATAGGAGAGACCCATGATGGGGAAAGTGTGATGGATTACCTTCCTTATGAAAAGGAAAGAGGCATCACTGTGGAATCTGCAGCTACCCGCTGTGTATGGAGAGACCATGCCATTAACATAATCGATACGCCCGGGCACGTTGATTTTACAGCTGAGGTGGAAAGAAGCTTACGAATTCTGGACGGGGTTGTGGTGATATTTTGTGCTAAAGGTGGAGTGGAGCCGCAGTCTGAGACAGTATGGCGGCAGGCGGACAAATACCATACCCCGCGTATTGCCTATATTAATAAGATGGATGCCGTCGGAGCAGATTATGTCAGAGTAGTTGAACAGATAAAAGTACGATTGGGAGCTCATCCGGTGATTATGACTTTACCGGTGGTGGAGAATGATACTCTGGCTGGGGTAATCGACTTGATCAAAATGGTCTACATTACTTTCGGAGGGCGGCTGGGCAATGACGTTCAGGAACAGGAGATCCCTGAACAATACAAGCAGGAAGCCGAGCACAACCGACAGCTTATGATAGAAAGCATTGCTGAACTGGACGAAGCCCTACTAGAACCATATTTAAACAATGAGACGATCAGTGAGGGCGAGATAGTTGCGGCAGTCCATCGCCAAACAGTGGCCAATAATATGGTGCCGGTTATTTGTGGAAGCTCTTACCGTAATATTGGTGTACAGACTCTTCTTGATGCTATAGTTGATTATTTACCGTCACCGCTGGAAGGGGAAAACCCAACAGCCACATATCTGGGCAGCGAAGAAATGGTGGAAGTAGCGCCCGATGCCAATAAGCGGTTTGCCGCATTAGTGTTTAAGATCGTCAGTGATCGCCATGTTGGTAAATTGGCGTTTGCTCGCATTTATTCAGGTACCTGCAAGGCAGGTAGCTATGTCTTCAACAGCAGCAAAGGTAAGAAAGAACGTATTGGGCGTTTAATGAAAATGCATGCTAATCATCGCGAGGAAGTGGAATCCGTTCAAGCCGGTGATATAGTAGCAATCATCGGATTAAAGGATATAGGAACCGGAGACACCATCTGCGACGAGGATTTCCAGGTAATTTTGGAGTCTATCAGTTTTCCGCAACCTGTAATTCAAATTGCTATTGAACCCAAGACCCAATCTGACCAAGCCAAACTGGGTGAAGCCCTTAATAGGATCTCCACCGAGGATCCTACCTTTAAGGTGGCTTATAATCGTGATACCGGACAGACTCTAATTGCCGGTATGGGTGAATTGCATTTGGAAATAGTATCTGAACGGCTAAGCCGTGAATTTGGGATCGACTTTAACATAGGGGAGCCCCAGGTAGCTTATAAGGAAACCATTTCCCAGCGAGCCGATCATGTTACCCGCTTTGTAAAACAGACGGGCGGGAAAGGGCAGTTTGCCCATGTAGTACTGCGCCTGGAGCCTAGTGAAGGATTTGAGTTTTCCAGCCAGGTGGTGGGCGGCAATGTGCCCCGAGAATATATTCCGGCAGTAGAGGCTGGAGTACGTCAGGCCTTGGAGGAAGGGGTCATAAAAGGTTATCCGGTGGTTAATGTGAAAGCTACCTTATTGGATGGTTCCTATCATGAAGTGGATTCATCGGAAATGGCTTTCCGAACTGCAGCAATTTTAGCTACCCGGGAGTGCCTGAAAAAAGCCGGTTCTTACCTGCTTGAACCCATTATGAAATTGGAGATCACTTCACCGGAGGAGTTCACCGGCAATATTATCAATAACATCAGCAACCGACGGGGACGATTGGAATCCATGTCCATGGAAAACAACACCCAGATAATTAGAGGCAGTGTCCCCCTGGCGGAATTGTTTGGCTACTCCACCACTCTTCGTTCCTTGACCCAGGGTAGAGCAGGATTTTCCATGGAGTTTTCCCACTATGAAAAACAGCCCGTCGCTAGCTAGAAAAGAGCTAACAAAGGCCTCTGTTCAATGAACAGAGGCCTTAATTATTGGATGTTATATTTTTTAGCAAAAGCTAGTTTTCGAATGAGATCTCATTCATCAATTCTGACAACTCTTCCGGGGTAAGTGTGCCCCCCAGGGTAACCTGATAGGTCTTACCATCGATGTCGATACTGTAATTAACCTGTTGAGTGGCTTCCGAATCGACTTCAGGAACTGATCTAAGCGCAGCTTCAGTGCTGGCTTGGCTAATCATAATCGGTTCTGGATCGAGGGCACTCTTGATAGCAATATTGATGGAGCGCCTGTTTTTATCCCTATAGTGATAAATAATAACTGAGCCATCCGTGGAGTAGCTGTTTACGGTATTGATCAACGTAAAGCTGTCTGGAACCTGGGGGCGAGTCGGTAAACTAGTAACCTTATTGGCCTGTTCAGGTGGAATGTTTATGCCCCCCTGACGACTGGATGATTGCAGTTGACTTGATTGCGAATACATAGCCGCAGGTAGACTACCAATTACGTCTCGAGTGTCGGTGTTATATGATTCATCCACCATGGCTACTTGACCTACCCCATCTTGATCAGCAAATTGACGAGCAGTTTCCACGGTTAATGGGGAAGTGTCTGCTACTTGGTAGGAATCTGCAGTTGCGTTACGCTCTGCCAATGGTTCAGTAATCTGAATGGATCTCTTCTGAGCCAATTCTTTTGTCTCTACTTGCATTTCTGTCTCGGACTCACCTAGATCCGTAATCGCTATTTGCCTTTGATCGGAAACGACCGAGGGGGTATCTGCCACTTGCGCATTCTCTTGGAACGGCATTATGTGCGGTGCCAATACCGCCACCAGCACCACCAAACCAACAGCTGCAGCCGCCATAGCAAATCTACCGGCCTTCTTAGGGCCCAACCCAGCCGCCCATTTATGGCCTCTGGATATGGCCCTCCCTGAATTAGTTATTTGGTGCATAACCCGGTTAGTAAAATCACCTGCTAATAAAGGCAGATCAGAGTTGTCTCTTAGCACTTCGTTTTCCAGAACCGTTAATTTGACCTTATTACTGCAATTGGTACACTCTTGTAGGTGTTTATCGATTTTTTCTCGGAGAACAGGGGATAGATCATCATCACAATAATCAAACAGATATCTATCAAAAAGCTGACATTTCATGTTTCTTTAACCCCCTTTCCTCCCAATGCTTAAGCAGGACTCTGCGTAAAGCTTTTCGGGCTCGATGAATTCTCACTTCAACGTTTTCCTTGCTAACTCCTAGTATTTCAGCGATTTCTGCATTCTTCATATCCATCTGATAGCGTAGAATCAAAACCGAGCGGTATGACTCCGGCAGTTCGGAAATGGCAGCCCGAATATCCTCCATAATTTCCTTACGTTCAAACATAGCCTCAGGATCACTTTCCAGAACGGAAGGGTAGTCTTCATAAGGCTGCCCATAACTCTCATCAAAACTCAAGTGAACCACTTTCTTCTTCTTGCGTAAGTTACTTATGGCAGTGTTGACTGCGATCCGGTGGATCCAGGGACTGAACCTTTTGGTGCGATCAAATTGGTAGAGTTTATCGTACACCAGTATAAAAACTTCTTGTGTAATGTCTTCCGCCTCTTGATATTGGCCGACCAGGCGATATACTACATGAAAGATGGAGTTTTTATAACGATTGACCAGCTCTTCAAAGGCTGCCGTATCTCCACGCAAAATACGATCAGCGAGCATTTCGTCGCTTAACAAACAAACCAACTCCTCGAACGCGTTCAACTATTATACGCAAAGGGTTTTCTATAGCTTACATCAGTCAAAGAGAAAAGGGTATGGAAAAAGGTTTGCTCAGGTTTGAGGAACACTTAGATATGGTAAAATGAGGTAAACTGATTGAAAGAGTACCATCAGACAACTATGCCCAGCGAACAGGAAGGGAAGTGCAACCGATCAAAATCCTGGTAGATGCTGATGCCTGTCCAGTTAAGCATATAATAGAATCTGTAGCCCGAGCTTCCTCAGTACAGGTAATATGGGTAGCCAGTATTGAACACAATATTGTCAGTCAATATGGCCAGGTGCTGGTAGTAGACCATGCACCTGAAGCAGCCGATCTATGTATCATTAATCATACTCGGCCCCGCGATATAGTAGTTACTCAGGATATTGGATTGGCTTCCTTGGTTTTGGCTAAAGGAGCACGAGCCCTTACTCCCAACGGAAAAGTACTTGATGAAAAAAATATAGACTCCTTACTGGCTCAGCGCTACATAAATAAGAAGGCCCGGCGACAGGGTTATCGCATTGGCAAGATCGCCGCCAGAACTACCCAGGACGATCACAGATTTAAGCAGGCATTACTTGATCTGATAGGTCAAAATAATCCCGAAAATTAATGGGCATATGCCAAAATATATTGCCGCTCAGCAAGCGGATGTTTATAATAAAGTCAATGTAGGTTAAGGAAGGAGAAAATATTATGTCCGATCAATGCAAAACTTGCCCTAGCGCACAAGGATGTGCATCTGACCCAGAACATTGTGGGGTAGATCCGGAAAAGGCTTTGCTGGGTTCATTGAATAAAATTAATCACGTGCTGGTGGTCATGAGTGGCAAAGGTGGCGTAGGAAAATCCTCAGTTACCGCTCTTATTGCTGCTACCCTAGCAAAACAGGGAAAAAGAGTAGGTGTTCTCGACGCCGACATAACCGGCCCCAGTCAACCGAAAGCATTTGGACTAAAAGATGTTGCCTTAAAAGCTAGTGAATTTGGCATTATTCCTCCGGTAACCGAGTTAGGTATAAAAATTATGTCCATCAACTTCTTTCTCCCCCAGGAAGACGATCCAGTGATATGGAGAGGGCCTTTGCTGGCCGGAGCTGTTAATCAGTTCTGGGGAGAGACTGACTGGCGGGAACTGGATTATTTGATTGTAGACCTGCCTCCTGGAACTGGAGATGTACCTTTGACAGTGCTCCAATCTCTGCCAGTTACCGGCATAATACTAGTCTCATCACCACAGGATCTGGCCTTCATGGTGGTTAAAAAGACCATGAAAATGACCCGGAAATTAGATATTCCTATCATTGGGTTGGTTGAGAACATGAGTTACGCTATCTGCAATCACTGTGGCGAGAAACTGGAGATATTCGGTAAGAGTCAGGGTGAAAAGATTGCTAACGAAAGTGGTATTCAGTTTTTGGGACAGTTGCCCTGGGACGCTGACCTCAACCACCTGGTGGATCAAGGACGTATTGAAGAATATGATTCTCCTGCCGCTCAGGAGATGGTCGGAAGGATTAGTCAGATTTTAGCTCAGGCTTAGTATTAGGATCAAATGCTCCCACCCCAGAGTGCTTAACAAACGAGGAAGTTTTAGTGACAGTGGACTATGGTGCATAGAATTTCTAGAGTTTTTCTGTAATTAGCATATTAAATGACATTCTCGAGCGAGTTTTGTGTATAATTTAGATATATAACCAAAATAGTATTCTATTAACTACACCATAAATACAAAGGAGGGGGTTTTCAATGGGCATGAAACTATTTTTAGAGCTGAAAAACCTATTTGCTGATCTGGCTTCAACTCTGATACTTGGTAAAACTAAAGATGCCGCCCATTTGGCCCTTATTCTATCGGAAAAGAGTAAGGCTCTGGCAGAGGAGCTGGCAAAATAGCACATAGGGAGTTACCGCTGCAATCATGCAGCGGTTATTTTTTTATATGGAGCTTTTTTGGATAAACTAAACTGAACAAGGTGGTGTATCAAGCAATGAATGTTTCTTTGGCTGCACATTTATCTAAAGTAAACCAACCGGTGCCATCAAAAAAACTTATTACAGTATCCTGTCTGGGGGATTCAATCACAGCGGGAAGTTTTAATTATCCCCATTCTAGCTCCATTTGGTATCCCACCTACGCCAATCACCTCTTGGCGAGAGATTCTACCGTAACGAGAACTTGCGGCGACAACCGATTTATATCTGACCAAGCGGCACTGAGTCCGGGAAGTTCATTGTCCAGGTCAGAATTTACTTTAGCAGCAAGCTCCGCCACTCCATACTCCAAGGTAGAAATGAGCCATAGGGGATTATTGCCTGTTGATGAAGGTCTTTACCTGCTCCAAGGGGAACTTATAGGCAATTTGAGTATCGGAGCTCATTTGGCCGTGGGTGTCTATGGAGTTGACCATGATGATCAAATCGTTGAGGATAGTTGGCAATTTGCGGGAAGTTATGAGGTGGATAGACTTGGCTATGCCAAAGTGAGTTATACATTTTCGCCCCGCTTTATAGCCTCATTAGACCCAACCATAGTCAAAGTAGGAATTGGTGGATTACTGGAAAGCGAAGGGCAGATCAGCATGGGCCAGCTACGCAATATTCAATTATCTGCATTAAGTAGCGGCATAGCCATTCACAATCAAGGTGTTAGCTACACCTCAGTAGCTGAGGGCTTGGCTACTATTGGTAAAGTTATCCGGTGGCAACCCGATGTGTGCATCGTAGCTTATGGCACCAATGATATCCGCAATGGTGTTTCTTGGGAAGATTATTGTACCGACTTAGTGCAGTTAGTAAACACCCTAAGAGAACACAGGATATTTCCTATTATAGCCACCCTGCCGCCCCTGGGGAAAGACCAGGTAAATTATGATCAAGTTCCAGCATGGAATGAGTTGATAACCGCGAAAGCTAATGAACTTGGAATCGGTCTATGGGATCGCTGGCAGGCTTTTTATAAGGGCGACCTATCATTTATAGAAGACGGTCGTCATCCTACCCGGAAAGGTTATCTGAGGCTGGGGGAAGACTTGGTGCGTTTTTTATCTGAAGCAATGCTAAGATGATTACTGCGTTGCCGTTCTGCCGTTTGCTTTTCTTCTTAGTTTCCACGATGACTTTGGAGAGGGCTCGTTCCGACTCAAATGTGGGACACACTGATCGAAAGTCAGATAGGTTGTTGGAGTCCTTGTAATATATTATGGCATCGGTTTGGCATCGGTTATAAAAAACAGGGGAGAAGTCTAATAACTTCTCCCCTTTGTATTTGCCTATATATTGGGATTTTCAATGGTGGGCCATGAAGGAATCGAACCTTCAACCTTCTGATTAAGAGTCAGCTGCTCTGCCTAATTGAGCTAATGGCCCATGTAATTGCCGCAATTGATATTATAAAGGCTGTCATTATAGAAATCAAGGCGAAAAATTGACAAAATGAGTTCGGATAAGCAGCAGTAGACCATGACGATGTCTAGCAGTAAAGGGTTTTTGCACCCTTAGCCTTTGGTGAAATAAACCGCTTTGTATGATGTTTGCTCATTTCACATATGATACTATGAAGTTAACCAGCATGACTTAGAATTACGTAAAGAAGGAGGATTATAATATGAAAATGATTGAAAAAGTTTTGTATTTGGGTCTGGGTATGTTCAGCGTAACTCGGGACAGGATAGAGAAGATAGTCGATGAGCTTATGGAAAAAGGAGAAATCAGTCGGGAAGAGGCTGGGGAGGTCGTAGAGAACCTCATAAAAAGGGGTGAAGAAGAGAGAAAAGCCATTCGCAAGTTGGTACAGGAAGAAATGGGTGGCTGGAAAAAGGATTTCTCCACCTCAACTCAATCAGAATTGGAAGAGCTTAAGGCACGCATCAGTGAACTGGAAAAGCGATTTGAGCAATCATAGTATGGCAGTTTTCCAAATGACGGAGGTACGCCTATGTTAGGTAAAAGGTTAAGCCACGTCAACCATCTGCCGCGCTATCGTGAGGTAGTTAATGTCCTGATGAAGCATGGGTTTGGCTTCATATTTGATCGCTTTACTTTACGAAAGTTCAAGTATGGCAAGACCAAATCCAATCAGCAGGTAGATTTTCGATCACCGTCTGCAGCCAGACATTTGAGAGAGGCTTTTGAAGAGTTGGGGGCTGCCTTTGTTAAACTAGGGCAACTGCTCAGCGTAAGGCCTGATTTGCTCGCTCCAGCCTATATTGAGGAGTTCGAAAAATTACAGGACGGGGTAGCACCGTTTCCTTATGAACAAGTGGAGCAGCTGTGCCTGGAAGAAGGAATCCTAATTGATGACCTGTTCGCCAGTTTTGACCGAGAACCTATAGCAGCGGCATCCATGGGACAAGTTCATGAAGCTTACCTAAAAACCGGTGAGCACGTAGTAGTTAAGGTTCAACGTCCTAACATTGAGGCGCAGGTAAGAACTGACTTGGCAATAATGATGGAACTGGCTCAGTTACTAGAAAAGCGCACCAAGTGGGGGCGTCTTTATAAGGTGAGCGAAATAGTGGCTGAACTTAGTCAGGCCATTATCAATGAATTGGATTTTCACAAAGAAGCGCGTAATGCTGCCAATTTTTATAAGTTATATCGCAACGACCCTACGGTTCGTATTCCCAAGATCCATTGGGACTATTCTACTCAACGGGTTTTAGTCATGGAGTATGTTGGTGGCATTAAAATATCTAATCTGGCTGAATTGAAAAGAGCCAACTACGATAGCAGACTTATAGCGTCACGTTTGATTGAAGCACTCTTTAAACAGGTTTACGATAATAGCGTTTTCCATGCTGATCCTCATCCGGGCAATATAGCTATTGGTGAGGGCGAGGTAATTGTCTTCTACGACTTTGGACAGGTTGGAGTGGTGGAGCACCAGGCTCGGGAAAAATATGTTGCCTTACTGATAGGCATGATGCGTTACGATACGGATGCGGTCACCCGGGCTATCTTGGATATTGGTATCAGCCATCAAAAAATAAACAAAGAGGAGCTCCGCAAAGATGTAAGTACTCTGCAGCACAAGTATTATGGAAAGCCTCTGGCCCAGATCGATATTATGGAAGCCTTGCATGAGTTAATGGATATATCGGTGAAATACCAAATGCGTTTGCCGGCTGAGGTATCTTTGCTAAGTAAAATGCTTATGACCGTGGAGACCCTGGTGACCCAATTAGATCCCGAGATAAGTCTGGTTGATTTGGCCGAGCCTTATGGACGCAAGGTGCTGGCTAAAAAAATGTCTCCTGACCAGATTAAACAAATGGTAACTGCTATGCTAGGGGACTACGCTAACCTCACCCGTTCTTTCCCCGGACAATTGGATACCATCATGAAGATGCTGACTGAAGGGGATCTTAAAATCAAGATGGAGCATGCCAATCTGCGTCGCTTGTCTTCCAAAATCGATGTTCTGTCTAACCGGCTCTCTCTCGCGATTATTTTGGCTAGCATAATCATCGGTTCCTCGTTGGTAGCTGATACCAGTACCAGCAGCTTATTTGGTAGGATTCCCTTAGCCGAAGCGGGATTCGTAACTGCACTGATTCTCGGCCTTTTCCTGGTTTATTCCATTATCCGCAGTGGTCGTTACTGAGCACAGGTCTAAGTGACATTATCCCCCAATATATATGTTACAGAACCGAGAAGGGGGGAGACCGCATGTCATATAAGCCGATCAGACTTGCATCTGTGGTTTTTCTAATACTGGGGTTTCTGCTGGTTGAGTCCGCAATAGCTCAGACAGAGTCTAGTGGACAGTCGGCAGTTTCATCGGATATCTCCATCGAGCAGGTGTTTGTGATAAGTGTAGATGGGCTGAACTACGAAGGTTTTATAAGTGCCTATACGCCCAATATGGATTATCTGGGCAGCGAGGGCGTAATTGACAAGAAAAGCAGGTCGTTTACGGTTAACTCCATCGAAGCCTCAGAAGCATGTCTTCTTACCGGAAGTTTTCCTGAAGAGCACAAGTTTATAAGTGCTGGTGACAGGCTGGAAGCTGAATCACTGTTGGAGCAGGTTAAAAAGTCAGATCGTAAGGTCTTGATGGTAGATGCTTCCGGGGGCAAGTTGGAAATGCTATCGGCAGGAACATACATCAAAGTGGATGCCAAGCAGAATGACCGTCAGGCATTTCAGACAGCTATTGAACAATACAATGCGGAGCATCCCTATTTTACTTACATTTATTCTAATGATTGCCTGGATGCCTTGCTGTCACTTAACCAGAAGAACTATTACCAGTCTATTACTAAGGTGGATCAGTATATTGGAGAACTGTTGGATGATCTGCGTAAACATGACCAGTTAGATAAAACCCTTATTGTTATTACTTCTCCGCGCAGTTCCTCCACCAGTAATTTCTCGCCCCTGATCATGCGAGGTCCGGGCTGTAAGTCGGGGGTAATAATGACCGATACCATGTTGATCGATGTATTTCCCACCTTATCATATTTGCTGGGTATTAAAACCCAGTTTAACGTTCGGGGGATTCCTCTTTATGAAGCTATAGCAGTTGAGCCCCGCGACCAGATATCAGTTCTTCATATGTGGATCAACAGCCTGAAGAAGGAGCGTATTATTACCTGGAACCGTTACTTTCAGTCCCAGGAGGAATTATACCACACCATTAAACAGCTGATGGCAGTACAGGAAGAACGCGAGAATATATTCCAATATGCCGGACAAAGGGAAGGAACTATTGATAAGTTGCAGAATAAAATCCAGCTGCAACGCTGGATAGGGGGTGGGATATTTTTGCTGATGGCAGCAGGATATCTGGTGGAGTATAGGTGGTTGAAGAGGAAATTCCTGTTGTTCCGTTAGGCTTGCTTTTCAAGACCCTGTAGTTTGGATAGCATTGATTCCAAAATATCAATATACAGAATGAGACGCTGGCGTTCATCTTCGGAACAAAAATGATGGGCTTCCAAATCATATTGGGCGATCAGTAGGGCGTGAAAGAGCTTTTCTCGTAAGGTCATCCGGCTGGATCTAAAATATCTATCTACCTGTTCAGCTACTTTTTGTTCTTCAAGCTTTAACCAGTGGGTTGAATTCATAGTGGACACCTCCGGATGAAAGTCTAGAGTAATAATATGCAAACTATCCAGGAATAGTTCAAAGAAATATTACCTGAGATGGCGAATTATGGCGAAGAAAAGTTTCTGAGCCAAATGTCCTTGACGGCAGACCCTGGCAATGCTAGGATATATTAAAATTAGTATAAGTGAACACGATGACCAGATGAGTAATTGTGAGAAGGTTAGCAGAGAGCCGGGGTAGGTGAAAGCCGGTGACTGGACACAGTGAAGGCCACCTGGGAGTGCTGATGTACTATGGGCAACCATACCAAATCAGACGGTACCCGCCGTTACAGGGCTCAAGTGGGCATAGCCAACTAGGGTGGTACCGCGGGAAAACTCTCGTCCCTTCATAGGGGATGAGATTTTTTGTTTTTATCATAATAAGGCTGAAGGAGGACGAACATGGAACTGGAAAAAAAGGTGCTTAGTCTCTTGGAAAGTGATGCCAAGATGAGTATCAAAACCATAGCCACCATACTCGAACAGGATGAGGAGCGCATTACTGATATACTGACAAAATTAGAGCAAGAAAAGGTCATATTAGGTTACAACGCCATCATTGATTGGGATAAGCTGGGGGTTGACGGAGTAACCGCCATGATCGATGTAAAACTGGTTCCGGAAAGGGAAGTGGGCTTCAATCGTACAGCGGAACGTATTAGCCGTTTTCCTGAAGTGCGCTGTGTTTATCTCATGAGTGGGACTTATGATCTATCAGTGACCGTCCAAGGCGAAACTATGAAAGACATTGCCTGGTTTGTTTCTCATAAACTTTCCACCATTGATCAGGTTCAGAGTACAGTCACCCACTTTGTGTTAAAGCGCTACAAGCAAGACAACTTTATATTTGAAGAACCCCAACAGGATAGAAGGCTGGTGGTCAGTCCGTGAGCGACATGAGCAAATACATTTCCCAGGTGGTTAACTCAATACCTCCTTCTGGTATACGAAAGTTTTTTGACTTAGTAATTCAGACCGAAGGAGCAATTTCTCTGGGAGTAGGGGAACCGGATTATGTTACGCCCTGGCATATCAGAGAAGAATGCTTTTATTCTCTGGAGAAAGGCTATACCATGTATACATCCAATGCCGGTCTTCTGGAGCTTCGAGAAGAGATAGCCGCCTATCAAAAGAGGAAGATTGGAGTGGAGTATTCGCCGGCTAACGAGGTACTGGTTACTATAGGGGTCAGTGAAGCCGTAGATTTAGCTTTGCGGGTATTGCTGGAACCGGGAGATGAGGTACTGGTGCCTGAACCCTGCTTTGTTTCCTATGCTCCAGGTGCCACTCTGGCTTATGGTAAACCAGTGGCGGTTCCAACTTATGACCAAGATGAATACCGCCTCAAGCCTGATGTTTTAGAGAGTTGTATAACTCCTCGCAGTAAAGTACTGATTTTGGCCTATCCCAACAATCCCACTGGTGGGATAATGACAGCTGATGATCTGCAGCCTCTGGTGGATATTATTAAGAAACATGATTTGATCGTTATATCCGATGAAATATACTGTGAACTCACTTACCAGGGCCAGCATGTTTCCATTGCATCATTTCCCGGTATGCGTGACCGTACTCTGGTGATGAACGGCTTTTCCAAGGCTTATGCTATGACTGGATGGAGAATTGGCTATGCCTGTGGGAATAAGGATCTGATCTCGGCTATGAATAAAGTGCATCAGTATACGATAATGTGTGCCCCTATCATGGGTCAAAAAGCTGCCATAGAAGCCCTGCGCAATGGGAATACCGAGATGGTCAAAATGGTGGCAGATTATAACAACCGCCGTAAAATAATTCTTAAGGGCTTTCGTGAAATAGGCCTGGACTGTTTTGAACCCCAAGGAGCATTCTATTGTTTCCCATCCATTAAGGTGTCTGGCTTGAGTAGTGAAGACTTCTGTGAACAGTTGCTAACCGAAGAACAGGTAGCTGTAGTGCCGGGTAATGCCTTTGGCACCAATGGCGAAGGTTTCATACGCTGTTGTTATGCTGCCAGTATTCCCAACATTGAGACTGCCATCGAGAGAATGGGGAATTTCCTGCGTCGACATCGACCCGCTTAAGTGGCAAAATTCGCAAAGGTTTTATGATGAAATAGAACGAAATCGTTAGAAATGCCTATTAATATTACGATAATTAACTAAAGGAATTGAAGTCGGTGGGTGGAAACCTCTTTTAGACAGCTAAAGGAGGTTTTCATGTGTTTGCTGATATAACTGCCGGGGACATTGAAATTATCAATATGCTGGATCTGCTGACTCCTTCCGGGAAAAGAGAAGTGAGAGAATACACCCGCTATGTTTTGACTAAACAATACCGTCGGGAAGTAATGGTAGCCATATTCCAAAATAAACTACTGGCCAACCTCTTGCACAGTATAGTCTTTTTAGTGGAGCGTGATGACTTTGATATTGGCCCGTTACAAAAGAGAATAAGCCAGATAAAGGAACTGTATTATGCCATATTTGAACAGGTTCATAATCGCTACCTGGAAGTGGTGGATGATTTGGATAGTAACGAAGTAGTGCGCGAATTTGGACGCATCAGTTTTGAAAACCTTGAGGAAGTTTTGAAGCAAGGCAATCCCACTGTAATTCGCAGGGAAGTAATCAACTTTCAACAAGAGTACAACAAATTGGGGAAAAAGAAGGACGCCCGACAAATCGTTGCGGTATAATAGATATATAATAAAAAAAATTACAATATTGTTAACCACCGCAACTATTTGGAGGATAATACACAATCATGAAAATCACTTTTTTAGGCGCTACTCGAACAGTAACGGGTTCTTTTTTTGTGGTAGATACCGGCAGCACGCGCTTTGCGATAGACTGTGGTCTGTTTCAGGGTCCCAAGCAAATCAAAGAACGCAATTACCAGGATTTCGGTGTTGATCCCCAGTCCATAGACTTTCTGATTCTTACCCATGCTCATATCGATCATATTGGCTTAGTTCCCAAACTTTGTAAACATGGCTTTAGCGGACCAATTTATTGCAGCAAGCCCACCCAGGAGTTGGCCAGTATTTTAATGCCTGATTCAGGGTATATCCAAGAATGTGAAGTGGAGCGCAAAAATCGCAAATACAGGCGTGCCGGTAAACCATTGATCGAACCTATCTACACGGTGGAAGATGCGTTAGAATCACTGAAACAGTTTCGCTATTTACAGTTGGATGAGATCATAGAACTAGCCCCGACTGTTAAGGTGAGACTGCGAGATGCCGGACACATTTTAGGTTCCTGTATAGTGGAGCTATGGACAGAAGAAAACGAACAATCCCTTAAACTTGTGTTTACAGGCGATTTGGGTAATCTTAATAAGCCTATAGTCAAAGACCCGACCATGATAGAAGATGCTGACTACGTAGTCATGGAGTCAACCTACGGGAGTCGATTCCATGAGGAACTAGGCAAACGCATAGATGAATTTAATCTTATCATCAAAGAGACCATGGCTAAAGGAGGTAATCTCATAATACCTGCTTTTGCCGTGGAACGTACTCAGGACATCCTCTATGACTTAAACCAACTTTACTTGCAAGGTGAACTGGATCCCAATATCGATATTTATATCGACAGTCCTCTGGCGATAGCGGCTACACAAATATTTGAAGAGCATATCGAATACTACGATCAGGAAGCCACTCAGATGCTGGATGAGGGTAACCACCCCTTGAAGCTGCCCAACTTAAAATTTACTCCTTCCCAGGAAGAATCGGTTCAACTCAATAGCATAATGGGAAACAGTATTATTATTTCCGCTAGTGGTATGTGCGATGCCGGACGGATAAAGCATCACCTCAAGCACAATCTATGGCGTCCTGAGAGCACCATCCTGTTCGTTGGTTTTCAGGCCGAAGGAACTCTAGGCAGACGCATTATCGAAGGGGAGAAACTGGTGACCATTCACGGTGAACAGGTGGCTGTTAAAGCAGAAATACGCACTATACAATTATACTCTTCTCATGCTGATCAGGCTGGGCTGCTGAATTGGTTGAAATGTTTCACCGTTCCTCCCAAAGGTGTATTTCTTGTCCATGGTGAGGAACAAGGCCAGCAAATTCTGGCTGAAAGTATTCGCCAAGAATTGCATTTACCCGTTTACATTCCAGACTGGATGGATCAACATGTATTGACCCCTAGTGACCGTATCCAGCCCAAGACTGAATCAAAGGGAGACGAAATCAGTAAAGCTTTGATCGCTGAGAAGATGTATCTGGATTTACGCTCCAAGCTCAATGAGTTATTTAAGCAAAATTGGACTGCTGAGAATTATGATGAATTGATCGAAAAGATGGAAAAAATATCATCAGCCCTCCGCTAACCCAACAATTGTTTAGTAGTTAAGCCGTACTTAATTGTGCGGCTTTTTGTTGGTGGAAATCTCCACCAGTCAAACTTCAAACTAGACTTGAAATGATGACCTGTTCCTCTGGTGGTCGTTTATTGTCTGCAATCATAGTATTTGAAATCAATTTCAATATTATTGATCCTTGTTTGCTTCAACCTGACAGTGCTATACTTTTTATACTTCAAACCCTGGGGGAAATTTCATGCACAACTTATCTGCTTCTGTGGAAATTCTTCGTTGGGGACAAGCAAGTGTTCCCGCTGTACTATTCTGTTATGGTCGAGAACTAGACATCACTATTGAAGACATTGGTGTTTTCGCTGCTATCTTCTATACATATGAAAATTCCAAACCGCTGTATCAAAATGGAGTAAGTGTGGGACAAGTTTTGCAGTTGTGTCCTCTGATCAGCAAACAAAAATTGTCCAGAACACTAAATCGTCTCCATCGTCTATCACTCATAAACCTACAGAGTGAAGGCGGTAGCTTTAATGATAAACGGGTGAAGCTGGAACCACTGTTTAGCAAGTTAGAGAAGTTGATCATTCGTGATCACAACTCCCTGACCGCTGCTTCGGATGCCGCTGTCGATGATATGATCAACGGGTACCTTCTTAAGATTGAGCAATTGGAGTTAGCTCTGGAAGAAGAAAAGAACCGCAGTATCCCGGATTTATTGTCTCAATCAGATGGCAACTTCAAAAAGGTAGCCGATTTCATATCTAAAAAGACCGGTAATTTGATGAGCTTGAAAATGGCCAACGAATTAAAACGCTGGCTGGAAGAACTGGCTATGAAACCTGATTTTTTGTTATGCATGTTGGAGATGTGCTTTGAGAGGAATATCTACAATCCCCGTCATATTTCTCGCATTGCCAAAGACTTAAACGAGTATTCAATTAGCAGTGTAGAGGGTTTAGAAAACTATTTTAAGAAATTTGTGGATGACAAGTCCGCTGGTAAACTACCCCAAAACCAGTTTGATCCTGATGTTATGGAATTCGGGAAATTCACCGGCATCGATATGAATGCTGAAGCACGCAAGAATATTTATCATAAGTGGCGCTACGATTGGGGCTTTTCTCATCTGATGATCATGAAAGCCGGCGAGATAATGTGCCAACGCACCAAAAATGGTGGTCTGGAGTACATCGACAGCGTGCTTTACAACTGGATGACTAAGGAAATCAGGTTGCCGGAAGATGCTGACCGGGAGATAAAAGAACATAAGAAGCGCACGAAGACTGATAAACCAACTTACAAAAAACCAACGGAAACAACTGATTATGAAATATACGTTTCTCCAGCGCGCTTGGAAGAACTAAAAAGTAATTCATAAGTGATGTATAATAAGAATCGGGGTTAATATCCCGATTTTTTATTAGGAGGTTACTAAGCCTGTGAATCAAGCCTTTCCGCAGTCCTATTCTGAAGAAGTATTATATGACTTAGAAAGCGAGCGTCGGGTTCTCTCCTCTATGCTTCATTCTGAAGAGGCTTGTGTGGAAGCTTATCATCTTCTTACAGCGCTAGATTTCTATTCCCCCCGGCATGCTACAATTTTTGAACTGATCTCCAGTCTGTTTGAAAGAGATATCCGTCCCACCTATGTAGAGCTCCTCAAAGAGGGACATAGTCTGGGTATCCTTACCAATCCTCGTGATATAGAAGAGATCAAATACATTGCTGAGCACTATATTGATGACGAAAACATTCGTTACTGGGTGAAACGAGTTAAAGATAAGTCCAGGCTACGCAAGTTTGAATCCTTTCTGCGCCGTAGTACCCAGGTCTTGGTTGAAGGGAAAGACTTGGAAGCCGATGATATACTGATGGCAGCTGAAGAGGAACTAACCAATTTAACCGCTCTGGATGTTGATGATAATATTGATACTCCTGCCGATGTGGCCACCCTGGGTTATCAGGAGGTCGAACGCCGCTTCCTGCAGTTTAAGGAAATCAGAGAAAAATATCGCGGAGTCATGCCTTTATATGGATTGCCGACTGGTTTTGATGACTTGAATCATATAACCCTAGGGTACAAACCAGGTGATCTCATTATATTAGGTGCCCAAACCGGACATGGCAAGACCACCTTTGCCCTACATGCGGCTCGATCGGTGGCCGTAGATCATAATTCAACGGTTCTGTACCTCAATACAGAGATGAGTCGGGAACAGATCGCACTGCGCTGGGGATCGATTTTAAGCGGCATAGAACATGATAAAATTCGCAGCGGTGATATAAATGAGAATGAATTGTCTGTGATCCTGAAGGGATATTCCCGACTGCGGGAAAGCGGCTTTTATTCTTATCCCTGCCCGAATCTGACCCCGGAAAAGGCTGTTTCTGTGGCACGCAAGTTCAAGACCCAGAAGAATATCGATATGATGATCGTTGACTATATTGGCCGAATGGACAAGATCGATCCTCGCTTGCAAGAGTGGCAGATGCTGGAGCAGATCGTCAAAACTCTTAAAATGCTGGCTCAAAACCTAAAAATTGTGGTTATGTGTTTGGTACAGCTGAACCCGGATGGCACTTTACAGGGGGCCAAGCGTATGAAAAACGAATCTGATCTTATGTTGAAACTAGCACCTATTTCCCGTGAAGAGCTGGAGGAAAACGAAGAACTGAAAAAATATCGTAATCCCAATTACTATCTGCATATTGAGAAAAACCGTGACGGGCGCAGTGGGGTGAGGATACCGATAGTCTTCGATCTGCAGCGTCAGGTCATGAAGAATGCAGAAAGGATCTCTCTCTAATGGAGAAGAAAAAGATCTATAATGAGACCGCCAGTCTGATCACTAACCAGGCGTTATTGAACAAACTGAATAATGAGGAACTGCATTTTCTGCTAGATCTTCTAGATCTTGTGGTCGTAACCAACCAGCAGCGGCCTCTGATTGATGTTTTGCATAGATGGGTCAACCTTTCGCTTAGTGAAGAAAACAATGCCTTGATAAAGGATGTTATCTTGAATACTGATGTGAACGATCAGGCCCAAGTAGATGCCTCAATACAATTCATTGAGGAACTCCTGTGTACTAGTACCCAAGTAACTGAAGCTAAGGAGGGATCCGAAGATGAGCAATTTTTGGATTTATGAGTCGCATACCCCTGGCTATGAAGTACGCTGGGGGATAACCGGTATCCTGCATCAAGAAACCACTCCCTTTCAAAAACTGGATGTGGTCGAAACAGTGGAATTTGGAAAAGCTCTAATATTGGATGGCTGTCTGCAGATAGCGGAAAAGGACGAATTTATTTATCATGAAATGATCGTCCATATACCTATGTTAAGTCACCCCCATCCCGCAAGAGTTTTGATCATCGGGGGAGGAGACGGAGGAACCTTGCGCGAAGTAGTGCGCCATCCCGAACTGCGTTCGGTCGATATGGTAGAAATCGATGAGCAAGTGATAAAAGCCAGTAAGCGTTTCTTTCCGCAAGTTGCCTCGGCTTTTTCCGATGAGCGCTTAAACCTTTATATAGCTGATGGGATCGAATTTGCTCGTGGTCAGCAAGGCCCCTATGATGTAATTATCGTGGACAGTTCAGATCCGGTGGGGCCGGCTGAACAGCTGTTTACTGAAAAGTTTTATCGTGATCTTGCCAACTTGCTTGATGAGGAAGGTATGCTGGTAGTTCAGTCCGAATCCCCGATGTTTTATGCGGACTACTTCCAAAATACCTATAAAAATATGGCAAATGTCTTTCCCATAACTCAGGTATATACAGCTAGTATCCCCACTTATGTCAGCGGACCATGGACCTTTACAGTGGGGAGTAAAAAGCATCGTGCTGACAATATTGCTGATAATAAAACCGTACCAAGCTCGCTAAGGTATTATAATAAGGAAATACACAAAGCGGCCTTCGCCCTGCCTGAGTTCATGCGGCAGATGTTGGAGTAGCGATGCGTCCAAGGAGTAGAACGTAACATCGCCGTGTAAATGGCTTGGGAGCATGTCAGTTCTGTAAAAGCGACATTTATCAAATAAAAAGGTGATCACTATGAATCGATTTGTTGAGTCTAGAGCCAGATCGGCCATATTTAACTTAAAACCCTATGTACCCGGTAAACCCATCGAAGAGGTCAAACGAGAATTAGGCCTGGAAGATATTATCAAACTAGCCTCCAACGAGAATCCGCTGGGTCCTTCACCATTAGCCCAAAAGGCTGCCTCATCCGTAATTAGCCAAATGCATATCTATCCAGACAGTAATTGTTTTGAGCTTAAAAGAAGGCTATCTGAGTTATTCGACCAGCCTACTGACACTATATTAGTCGGTAATGGTTCTGATGAACTATTGAAACTAATCGCAGAAACCTTTCTGAATCCCGGTGATGAGGTGGTCATGCCCCAACCCTCCTTTTCCGAGTACCAGTTTACCGCGACGGTCATGGATGGAGTCTGTGTGCAGGTGCCTCTGCATGGTTTTGCTCTGGATTTGTCAGCCATGTTAAAGGCAATAAACCAGCGAACCAAAGTAGTATATCTCTGTAATCCCAACAATCCTACTGGTACTATTGTTACTAAGGAGCAGGTGGATAGATTCATGGAGGAAGTACCTGATCATGTGCTGGTAGTGTTTGATGAGGCTTATCAAGAATACGTAGATAATGCTGATTTTGTAAGCGGTTTGGATTATCTTACCACCGGTAAAAACGTTATAGTCTGCCGGACTTTTTCCAAGATTTATGGTCTGGCAGCTTTACGCATTGGTTACGCTTTTACTACACAGGCCATAGCCGGTGCCATCGAACGGGTGACTGAGCCATTTAATGTCAATTCTGTGGCCCAGGTTGCTGCCCTTGCTGCCCTGGACGATTTAGAGCATCTACAGGCCAGCCAATTCTTAAATAGACAGGGCAAGCAGTACCTGTATGAACAGTTGGAGACCATGGGGTTAAGCTATGTCCCGACCCAGGCCAATTTCATTTTTCTGGATACCGGCAAAGATTGCCGTCTGGTGTTCGATAAACTTTTGCAGAAGGGTGTGATTGTACGAACCGGTGACATTTTTGGTTATCCCAACCATCTTCGGGTAACCATAGGAACTGCTGAGGAAAATAACCGTTTCATTGAAGCTCTACAGACAGTACTGGGGAACTTGTCTTAATGGTTATTGTCCAAGGATTATATGATGCACCCGATATAATAGACAAATTGACCGATGCTCTGCACATGATCTTAACCGATCGCAGCCAACCACCTTTGTTCCTCTGTATCGGCTCCGACAGCCATATCCTCGATAGTTTTGGACCACTCACCGGCTCTTTGCTAAAGGATAAAATGCCCAACTTAAATGTTTACGGTACTTTAGCAGAACCTCTCCATGCCCGCAATCTAGTGAGCAGTCTGGACTATATTTATGCCCTTCATCCCGCCCATCTGGAAATTGCCATTGACGCTTCCGTGGGAAATGAAAGTGAGCTAGGTTTTATCCGCATTCGCCAAGGGCCATTGCTGCCCGGCAAAGCCTTTTCCAAGCGCTTGCCTCCTATAGGACATCTTTCCATCACAGGTGTAGTAGGAACCCGCGCCGAGAAACACCATCTACGCAGCAATACAGGCAGCCTGAGACCAGTATATGGAATGGCCTGGGCAGTGAGCGAAGCCGTGTGGAATTGGTATAATGGTATTGGGTATAATTGACCAACTAGCCTAGATTTACGTCATTAATCAGATATGTTATCATCAAATTTGGATCTGCCAAGAACAATCACTGATATAGATCTGTTGGCGAAATAGCTTTTTTACTGCTGTCAAAGGGACGAGGAGGATATATAGTATGAAACGACTTCTGATCGGAAATGAAGCGATTGCCAGGGGAGCTTACGAGGCGGGTGCCAGTGTAGCTACCGCTTATCCCGGTACGCCCAGTACTGAAATTGTTAGCCATTTAGCACGCTATGAAGACATTTATGCTGAGTGGGCCCCCAACGAAAAAGTAGCTTTGGAAGTAGGGATTGGGGCTTCCATAGGGGGAGCCCGAACTCTGGTAGCCATGAAACATGTGGGAATTAATGTGGCTGCTGACCCGCTCTATACCGTGGCCTACACCGGTGTAAATGGTGGCCTGGTTATTGTGTCGGCAGATGATCCCGGCATGCATTCTTCCCAAAATGAACAGGATAACCGAGGTTATGGCAAGTTTGCCAAATTGCCGGTTATTGAACCATCTGACAGTCAAGAAGCCAAGGACTATACTGCTCTGGCTTTTGAATTGAGCGAGCAATTTGATACCCCGGTGATGCTACGGGTAACTACCCGCCTATCCCACTCCCAGACCTTGGTTGAAGAAGGGGAACGGGGTGAGTTGGTATTAAAGGAATATAAAAAGAATGCTCCCAAGTATGTTATGCTGCCCGGATATGCCCGAGGGCGTCATGTGGAAGTTGAAAAACGTATGGCGGCCTTAAGTGACTACGCTGAAACCACTCCCTTGAACCGTATCGAGTGGGGTGACAAGAAGCTGGGCATTATCACCAGTGGGGTTGCTTACCAGTATGTCCGCGAGGCCCTGCCCGATGTTTCGGTATTGAAACTGGGCCTGGTAAACCCCTTGCCGAAAAACCTAATTACTTCCTTTGCCCAACAGGTAGAACGGCTGGTGGTAGTTGAAGAACTGGAACCGGTGATCGAACAGCAGTTAAAAGCCTGGGGAATTGCCGCTGAAGGTAAAGAGATATTTACTCTGTTAGGGGAATACAGTCCGGAAATGATCGCGCAGCGTTTGGCTGGCGAAGCGCTACCACCTGTCAGCGGATTGACCAGTCAGATTCCTCCCCGGCCTCCTTTATTATGCCCGGGTTGTCCTCATCGCGGTGTTTTCCATGTATTGCGTAAGCGACGGGTGACCGTCATGGGTGATATAGGTTGTTATACTCTAGGTGCCTTGAGTCCTCTGGAAGCCATGGATGCATGTGTATGTATGGGAGCCAGTATTGGGATGGCCATGGGCATGGAGAAAGCCCGCGGTGAAGAATTTGCCTCCAAGATGGTAGGTGTAATAGGCGATTCAACCTTTGTTCATTCCGGTATTACGCCCTTGATCGATATTGTGTATAACCAGGGAACTTCTACTATCCTTATTCTCGATAATGATACCACGGCTATGACTGGGCATCAGGATCATCCTGCTACCGGAGTAACCATAAAAAAGAGCCCCACTAACAAATTGGATCTTGAGGCTCTGGTACGAGCAGTGGGAATAAAGAATGTCCGGGTAGTCGATCCCTTGAAATTAGATGAATTGGATACCGTCTTGGGAGAGGAATTGGCTAGGCGTGAACCGTCGGTTATCATAGCCAAGCGGCCCTGTGCCTTAATAGACCGTACCCCGATAACTTCCACTCTGTGGGTGGACGAGGAACTTTGTAACGGGTGCAAAGCCTGTATCAGAATAGGTTGTACCGGTATTTACTTCAAGGATAACGAGAAAAAAGCGGCCATCAACCCCAATACCTGTGTTTCTTGCGGAATGTGTCCCCAGGTATGTAAAGTTGATGCCATTAAGGTAGTGGAGGGTTAGCCAATGAGCCAGATTATGAATGTGTTAATTACCGGAGTTGGGGGACAGGGTACCTTGTTGACCAGCCGTATTATCGCTCAGGTAGCTGTAGATCTGGGCCACGATGTAAAAGTTACCGAAGTCCATGGAATGGCTCAACGGGGTGGTAGTGTGGTCTCCGAAGTCCGCTATGGAGAAAAAGTGTATTCTCCCACCATTCCTAAAGGAGAAGCCGATGTACTTTTAGCATTTGAAAAATTAGAAGCAGCCCGCTGGCTGGATTATTTAAAACCGGATGGAATAGTGATCATCAATGATGAACGAGTAGACCCATTGCCGGTAATGAGTGGTAAAATGAAGTATCCAGAAGATATTATTGACAGCATTACCCAATTCAGGCCCAAAACCACGGTAGCCAATGCCACCCAAACCGCCATTGAATGTGGAAATGTCAAAGCAGCCAATGTGGTTCTGGTAGGGATTTTGAGCAAGGTTATAGGCCTACCGCCTGAAAAAGTGGAAGAAGCCATCCGCAAATTGGTACCTCCTAAAGCCCTGGAAGTAAACCTGGCGGCTTTCCGCCGCGGAGTTGAATGGTCAGTAAATCAATAGCCTAAGATCAATAATAAACACTAAAACCGTAGAATCCGCAGCGGAAACTTTAGTTTCCGCTTTTTTTTACTCTATTCCTACTCCAACACAAAATCTTCGTAGCCGAAGCTTTAGCTTAGGCTTATTTTTTTTTGAACATACCCTCGCCAGCCCCAAGGGGCGTAGCAATATACTCAAATCGTAAATACTGTTAAAGATCGATACGTCCCTTCGCTACTGGTGATGACACATAAGAAGGCTTTTGTTATTGCCTCTCTTCAGAGGAAATAAAAACAAGCAGTCGAACACTTGAGCCTATGCTTCTTGAACTACGTGCACTTTTAGCACGTGGACTAGGCTGGCTCAAAGAGTTAGACGCACTAAAAGTCGTAAAAACAATCGAGCGCGGAGGCCAATAAGGATCCTACTAAGCATTTTAATGAAATAAAGAAAAAAGACCCCGTAGGCTTTTATTAGCCCGTAGGATCCTTATTACATACAATCTGCAAGTAGTAAGCACAGTTATACAGCTTAATCTTTATTAAAGATCCAAGCCCAGCCTATATAGTTCATGTCTGCGTAGTAGGCAAAAAACGCTCCAGAGTCAATAGACACCGTGTCCAAGGCGTTGATGATATCTATTTCCTCTTGATTCCCGGTTTGCAGGGCTATACCTACATGGCCCCAGTTTTGAGTAGTTCCTCCAAGGGTTCCTTCCCAGTCATAAAATACGGCAGCACCCCGGGGAACAATTTTATCTCTGTTTGCCGCGGCATTGAAATTTGTCGCGGTGTTTTTGGCATTATCCGCCAGCTTACCGGTAAGGGTTAACCCTCCGTGCCGATACGCGTCCTGGACAAAACCCAAGCACCTGTATTCATAGTCCGTTCTTCCAATATTTTCAATCGCCCAGGCAATAGCACTTTCAACCCGGGGATCCCATTCCCCTTCAAGTTCGTAAAAGCACCTTTCATCTGCCCAGCCGCTTTTACCATGACCCTCTAATTTCCACCAGGTAATGCCGTCTTTCTCCACCGGACCGTCTACCACACGCATTCCCACATAGTCATACACAACCCCCACAGGCTGACTAGCAATACCCGGTTGAGCCAGTAGTTTCAGGTAGTAGCTGTATGTATCGTCATCCTGGCCAGCGGTTTGCTGCATATCAGGCAGCAGCTGACCCCAATCATCCAGATAATCCATGCTTATATAAACCATTACCTGACTGAGAGGCTGTTGGACGGCAGGTACAGGGGCCTCGGCGGTGGTGGTAGTGGTAATATCTATCCGCCTTAATTCTCCAGACCATTGCACGGACGCTCCTAAAGATTCGCTGATAAATCGAAGGGGAACCATGGTCCGGTTCTCCACCAGCATGGCGGGCACATCTAGAGTTCTAGCATTCCCGTTCACATATGCTGTGCTATCGCCGATGACCAATTGAACAGCTTTGTCTCCCAAAGTCAAAGTAACCTTTCTGGCAGACTCATCCCATTCTACTTGGGCCATCAAGGCTTCCCCGATGGCGCGAAAGGGCACAAGACTACGACCTTCCTTCAGCACCGGATCTACATCTGTCTGCAGAGTAGTCCCATCAAGGAAAATCTTGATAGGGGCTTGGGGGCTTGCAGCATAAGCTGGACAAGCTAGTGACAAAACCAACAACGAGACCAACAACATTCCTGAACACATCCGCACTATACGCTTCAGATTTTTCAACTAGCTCCACCTCCACAGAATTGGTGTGCGTTTATTGTCTTATTTTCACATATGCGTAATATGATTTAAAGTAAAATGTTATTATTAAAGAATTTTAATAACAGGGATGCGCAGGTATTCGTCCAATTGTTTTAGTATTAAATGTAATGGTTGATAAAGGAAGTAAAAATAGATAAGATATTTATGAACAGTCCTAGTATTATTGAGTGCTGTCATCATCGAATAACTATTGCATATTATCAATTTTCAAGTAGGCTCCATACAAAACTGTTGACACTACTTTAAAAGGGAGGAGTTATACTTATGCAAGGAAACCCGAAACTTATTGAAACGTTGAATGCTTTGCTTGCGGACGAGCTCGCGGCCATCAATCAGTACATCGTGCATGCGGAAATGTGCGATGACTGGGGCTATGGTAAGTTACATAAAAGCTTTGAGAAGCGAGCAATAGACGAAATGAAACATGCCGAACAACTTATCGGAAGAATTCTTTTTCTCGGTGGAATACCAATCGTATCAAAACTAAGTGATATTCATATTGGAAAAGACGTTCCCAAGCAAGTAGAATTTGATCGAGCGGCAGAGGAAGGCGCAATCAAAGCTTATAATGAGGCCATAGTGTTGGCGGGTGATGTGCGTGACCATGCCACAAGGGATGTTCTTATGCAAATTCTAAACGACGAAGACCGTCATATGGATGAACTTGAGGAACTCTTAGATCAGATTGAACAGATGACTTTGCCCATGTTCTTGACAACCCAAATTGATTAAGCTTATAACAGACTTTTTAGGGGCTGTAGCAACTACAGCCCCTTTTGTCTATTAAAGTTTATAAATTTGGAACCGGTGAACTAACTTGTTAGCTTTGTAGTTAACCAGGAACATACAATGACAGTAACTGTTATCATTGTCGATGGCTCAATGACCTCATGGCCTAGGAAGCTTGGCCACATGATCCAATAAACTCCTATTAATAATCATTAGCCCTTGATATACGTACAACTCTTATATCAAGGGTTATCATTTTCATACCAAAGGCATTCTTGATAAATTACCTTTATAATGACATCCACAGAGTAAGAATAAGGTTATGGTAGAATCCAAATAAGGGGGACAGTGGCATGCAGGCTAGAATCGATGGCATAACTCATAAAGGCGAAGGGGTAGGGAGGATTGACGGTAAAGCGACCTTTATCCCCTTAGCTATTCCTGGTGAAACCATCGAGATAGAAATAATTCAAGAACGCTCAAAATTTATTAGAGGCAGGCTGAAACAAGTGTTAGATCCATCACCTGATCGGGTAGAACCAGAGTGCCCTCATTTTCCTACTTGTGGAGGCTGCCATCTTCAACATGTCAACTATGAAAGACAGCTCCAATTAAAACACCAAATTGTTCAGGACAATTTACAGCGTATTGCCGGAATAGCAACTGAAGTAAAACCGGTAGTAGCCTCCTCCAATCGTTGGAATTATCGCAATAAGGTCACCTGGCACGTACGTGATGGGAAATTAGGTTATTACCAGGAAGAAAGCCATGATCTTCTGCCCATTTCTACCTGTAAGATAATTAGCCACCCCCTGCAGTTGATCAGCAGGGAGATAAGCTATCTTCTACAGCAGCATCCCTTATCCGGAAGCGGCGAAATTACCGTTCGTTACTCCCATAACACGGAGGATTCCATGCTTGTGCTATCCGGCTTTTCCCATATCCCTGCAGCATGGCAGGATTTAAGATCCTTATGTGCCAATGCCGTACATATAAATAATGGCCAGATGGGATTGCAGTGGGGATCTGAATATTGGCAGGAAAGGCTGGGAACCATGAAGTTCAACATTCCTGCCGCTTCCTTCTTTCAGGTCAATCATTCCCAGGCCGAACAAATCATTGCACTTCTGACCAAGAAATTAACATTAAACTCTGATATGCATCTAGTAGATTTGTATTGTGGGGTAGGAGCCTTAACATTGAACATGGCCCCCCAGGTAAAGAAGGCTACTGGCATTGAGGAATTCCCCCCTTCGATAGAATACGCCCGTCTAAATGCGGAGCAGAATGGTGTCAAAAATGCCTTCTTCTATTGCGGATCCAGCGAAACCGTGTTCCCCGATCGATCTGAACCTGTGGATGTAATAGTGGTTGATCCGCCCCGAGCCGGTTGCCATCCTGATGTGATCAAAGCCATAGTCGACCAGCAGCCAGAACAACTGGCCTATGTTTCGTGCAACCCCGGCACCTTAGCCCGTGACCTGGGGCATCTTAAGGAATTCGGATATACACCAACTCTGATCCAGCCCATAGACATGTTCCCTCAGACCTATCA
>DBRE01000009.1:5388-6567 GCA_002305535.1 Syntrophomonas sp. UBA1376 | reverse complement strand
AAGATCTGGGAAAAATGGATCCAGCCTGAACTGTAACCTGCGTCGGTAGGGGGCGATGCCCACATCGCCCCGGAGAATGCAAGAGGGGACGGTTCTTTCTGTCATGTCTGCCAAGGTTGATTAATATCCAAGTAGTTAGCGCGACATGACAGAAAGAACCGTCCCCTCTTGCATTCAGCCTTAAAGGAACGACTTGACAAATTTTAACATACCGTCTAAACTAAAATCAGACTTCACTTTAGACGGAATGATTAACATGTATATAAAGAGGGCTTTAGAAAAAACGATACTGGAGATGCAAAGCAGCTTTCCCGTGGTATTAGTTACTGGGCCTCGCCAGGTCGGTAAAACAACTATGCTGCAAAAATTGGCCAATAACCAAAGGAACTATGTGACCCTTGATGACCCTATGATTCGCGATTTGGCGGTTAGCGATCCGGAGTTGTTTTTGCAGAGATTTGAGCCACCCGTTATTATTGATGAAATACAATATGCCCCCCAGCTATTACCGTTTATCAAAATGTATGTAGACAAGAACTCTCAAAAAGGAGCTATTTGGCTGACTGGTTCACAAACCTTTCATTTAATGAAAAATGCCAGTGAATCTCTGGCTGGCAGGGTAGGCATAGTTCAGCTTTTGGGGCTTTCCAACAGCGAGATTCAAAAAACCAACCATATCCCCTTCACCACCGATCCTGATCAGTTAATGAACAAACTAAAGTCCCTAGCACCCCAAAGTTTGCAGGAAGTCTTCAAGAGAATTCACACCGGCAGCATGCCGGCATTATACAGCCAAAACCATATCAATGTAGACATTTTCCATTCTTCCTATGTCCAGACCTATCTGCAAAGAGACATTAGAGATCTTACCCAGGTAGGTGATGAGCTGACTTTTTTACGCTTTTTATCATCAGTGGCGGCTCGAACTAGTCAAGTAGTCAATTATGCTGATCTAGCCAAAGATGCCGGGATAAGTTCTCCAACTGCCAAGCAGTGGTTATCTATCCTGGTGTCTTCGGGAATGGTGGCTCTGATTCAGCCATACTTTAGTAATGCACTGAAAAGAATTATTAAAACACCTAAAATGTACTTCCTGGATACTGGCCTGTGTGCTTACTTAACCAGATGGACAACTCCAGAAGCTCTGGAAGCTGGAGCAATGTCCGGAGCTTTTTTCGA
>DBRE01000009.1:3020-5383 GCA_002305535.1 Syntrophomonas sp. UBA1376 | reverse complement strand
ACTTTTACCGTGACAAAGATCAAAAGGAAATTGACCTGATTATCCACGAGAATGATACTCTGTATCCCATTGAAATCAAAAAAACCAGTAACCCTTCCCGAGAGGCCGTAAAGCATTTTGGGGTACTGGAAAAGGCAGGCCTTAGAGTAGGAACAGGCAGTGTCATATGCTTAACCTCACAGCTGCTTCCCCTAGACAAAAATAATTGGGTGGTTCCTGCCTGGCTAATATAGATCAGGGTGGGGGAACGATGCTGGTACCGCGCAAGTCGAAGGATCGTCCCCGAACTTGCGGGAACTTGCGGTAGCGGAAACTTAAGTTTCCGCTACAAGAATGAGAGATTGCTACTAAAACCCGTAGCTGAGACTTCAGTCTCCGCATAAAAGAGGCCGACTATATTGTCATTAATCGGCGAAATTCCGTGGCAATCTCGCCTGCAATCTCCGTTTGAGATTGCTTCGTCGCTTCGCTCCTCGCAATGACACATAAGTAAACATTTTCACAGCATTTGTTACTTGTAGAACAGANNATGAATGAAAACACCTTCTTAGGTATGGTGTAGGGGGCGATGCCCACATCGCCCCGCTGTGGAAAACGGGCAAACAGGGTCGTTTGCCCCTACTAATCAGGCAAGAGGCGTTTTCCCGTACATAAGCTATTTTTACACCAAACAAGATGACTTTATCAGCCCTCCCTTTCATTTTTCTGGCTAATCACAAGGAATTTACCCGTNNAACCACGAATATTCTGCTTAAAATATCCTGGAAAGACATTATTTATATGGAGGTAACTATGAACTACCTGGATATTGCTAACAGCAGTTTTGTATTCATGGTGTGCGGGATCGTTATAGCAGCAGTGTTGATAATCTGCTGCGTTTTCTTGGCTTGGGCCTGGCGCCGGGGCTTGGAATTAGGCATGAGCCGGGAAGTGATGGTGCGTACCATAAAAACCAGCATGACTTTTTCCATTGCTCCCTCCATCCCCATCATAATAGCTCTTACAGCCATGGTGGGAGTTCTGGGAATACCCTTTCCCTGGCTGCGGTTATCCATAATCGGTTCCTTTCAGTACGAGCTGATGACCGCCCAGATAGGAGCCACTTCCATGGGGATATCCACCCTGGGAGGCAGCGGGTATACCGCCCAAGTGTTCTCCAATTCTATGTGGATCATGTCTTTGGGAATTATTTGGGGAATGCTGTTCTCCATCCTGTTTCTCAAACGTTTTTCCTCTGGTCTTATCAATGCACAGAAAAAGGACTCCACCCGCATTGCAATCATAATCACCGCTCTATATTTTGGAATGCTATCTGTGTTCGTCGGCCCGCCCGTAGTAAGCGGCGGTATCCAGCTCTACACCCTGGCGGTCAGTGCTCTGTTAATGGTCACTATTACCCAATTGACCCGCCGCAATGAATCGGCTGGTGATTATGCCTTCACTTTGAGCATGGTAGGAGGCATGGTCTTTGCTGCCCTGTGGGCCAACTTGATATAGGGGGTGTCGAATATGAAACCAACCAACAGTATGTCTATTCATGTTATAGGCCGCATTGCTTGCATCGTTGCTTTGATTTTAATAGTGATGATTCCCTTAAGCATATGCCTGAAGTTTGACATCTTCCCGCCCATGAAAAACTTCCTGGGTGGGTTTTTCCAGGCCGTAATGATATACTTGCCTATCTCCATTGCAGAATTTCTGACCTTTGTCCCTATCCTGGGCTCGGGAGCTTATCTGGCCTTTATCACCGGCAACCTGACCAATTTGAAAATACCTTGTGCCGCAGTAGCTATGGAAAATGCTCAGGTCAAACCGGCTACCGATGAAGGAGAAGTCATCGCTATTCTAGCTGTGGCCTCATCTTCCATAATGACCATTATAATCATACTGATCGGCATGCTGCTGATCATCCCCTTGAGCCCCTTATTGAACCATGTGTATCTGCGCCCCGCTTTTGATAACGTACTGCCCGCCTTATTCGGGGCCCTGGGAGCCTATTTCTTCATGAAACAATGGAAACTGGCTATATCGCCGCTGGCGTGTTCCATATTGTTTGCCTTTGTCATTATCAACTTTACCGGTATCCAGTTTACTTCGATACAGGGAGCCTTGATCCCGGTCTTGGGACTGATCTCCGTACTGGCAGGTTTGGCGTTTTATAAAAAAGGGTTAATAACCGGAGACGATATGAAATAACCGTAAAGGAAGCCGGATAGAGCACAGCCGACAAGCTGTTCTGCTTACCATCTAAAGGAGGGTTAATTATGGGAAACTCGATCGATCCCAAAGGTTTCAATATCGATCAGGCTGTTGAACACCTGTCTCAGGCCATCCAGATCAACACCGTATCCTATCCTGATTAC
>DBRE01000009.1:0-3007 GCA_002305535.1 Syntrophomonas sp. UBA1376 | reverse complement strand
TGCCCGTTTTATTTATGGAAGAGTGAGTCTGGCCAGGGTAAAAAACCGATTTTACTTATTGGACATTACGATGTAGTTCCCGTAGAAGCTGAAAACGAATGGGAAGAGCCGCCTTTCTCCGGAGCAGTAAAAGACGGCTTTATCTGGGGAAGGGGGGCTCTGGACAATAAACAGCAGGTTATTTCCGTCATGGAAGCAGCAGAATATCTGATCAACGCTGGTTTTCAACCCGACCGCGACATATATCTGGTGTTTGGTTATGATGAGGAAGTAGGGGGGGAGCGGGGTGCCGCTCAGGCCGCCCAGTATTTTAAGGAACAGGGCATAGAATTTGAATGTGTGATTGATGAAGGCGGCTGTATTGCCGATGGAATTATGGAAGGTTTGGTAGTTCCTGCTGCTCTGATCGGTATCGCCGAGAAATCCTGGTCTAATATCAGGATAACCGTATCCGGACAGGGAGGCCACTCCTCTATGCCGCCCCAGCATACAGCCATCGGCAAGCTGGCGCAAATAATTGCCAGTGTGGAAAATAATCCTATGCCGGCTCACTTAATTATGCCGGTGCAGGAAATGTTCAAGAAAATGGCTCCTTACATGCCCGGCAAAAAGCCGATCTTAAAAAACATTGATCGTCTGTTCCCCTTATTAAAATCCATGTTGAGTAAGTCGCCTACCACCAATGCCATGATCAGAACTACTGTGGCTTTTACCATGACCGAGGGGGGAGAAGCGCCCAATGTTTTGCCGCAAAAAGCATCGGTGGTGGCCAATCTGCGGATTCTGCATGGGGATAGTGTAGACCAAGTAATTGCGCATATCAGAAAAGTAAACCCGGGGATGGATTTCGAAGTGGAGAAGACCCTGGTGGGAGACATATCAGGTATTTCCCCAATTGATGTGCCGCCGTATCAGTTGCTGGAGAGAATAATCGGTGAGATGTATCCCCAGGCCGTAGTTTTGCCTTATTTGATGGCCGGGGGAACTGACTCCCGCAAATATGCTGGGGTCTGTGATAAAATCTATCGCTTTTCCGCTATGGTACTGGATCCTCAGGAATATGCCTCCATACACTCCACTAACGAAAGAATTTCTATAGAAAATCTAGCCAGCATAATTGAGTTTTATTGCCGATTTTTATCAGCCTATGACTATAAGAACATGTGAAAGCGATAAAGAGTACCACAGGGTAAGGAAAACCCATACCCGTAGCGGAGACTTCAGTCTCCGCAGAAATCACGGGGCCAACTATTTTGTCATCGCTGTGAAAACGCCTTTCACCTAATCCCTGTAGCGGAAGCTTTAGCTTCCGCTACAAAGAATGCTACTTCTATAACGCCAGTGGAATGACTTGTGCCGATCTTCACCCTAAATCTTGGCATATAGACAAGCTTGCTGTCCCGGTGTTAGAATGAGCGTAGTTTAGGACAAGGGGGGTTTGTCTGTACATGCCAACAACAATACTATACATTCTGCTAATCTTGTTGGCTTTTGCCGTGGCCTATTTTTCTACACCAGTTGCCATAAAAATCGCATTCAAACTGGGTGCTATAGATAAACCAGATCAGCGCAAAGTTCATCAGCAGACCATGCCACGTCTGGGCGGCTTAGCCTTTTTCGTTGCTTTCATAATCGCCACCCTGGTTTTATCCTGGGATAGTTCTGTCTTTAACGGCATCCTGCTGGGAGGGATCATTATTTTCCTGGTAGGGATGCTGGATGATATCTACCAGCTCTCCCCCTGGGTAAAATTGATAGGTCAATGCCTGGCGGCCGTTACCGCTATGTATTTTGGGGTAATAGTACATTTCGTTACCAATCCCTTTGACGGTTTGCTGTCTCTGGGCTATTTGAGCCTGCCGCTGACTTTTCTATGGATAGTCGGTGTTACCAATGCTATAAATTTGATCGACGGCTTGGATGGTTTGGCTGGTGGCGTATCGGCCATCGCTGCTGCCACCATGGGCATAGTATCTCTTTTGCACGGTCAGACTGCGGTAGCTGTGACCGCTTTTATACTGGTGGCTGCCATAGCCGGTTTTCTGCCCTATAATTTCCACCCCGCCCGTACCTTCATGGGAGACGGAGGATCCAATTTCCTGGGATTTGTACTGGCCTGTCTGGCTATAATGGGTACCGCCAAGAGCGCTGCCTTGATTTCCTTGTTCGTGCCGATCGTGATTCTGGGGATCCCCATATTCGACACCTTTTTTGCTATTATACGGCGGATCCACAAGCGCGCCCCCATTTTTATGCCCGACAAAGATCACCTGCACCATCGTCTGATGGCTTTAGGAATGAGTCATCGCCGCAGTGTTCTGATCATATATGGAATCAGTGCTTTTTTTGGAGGAGTGGCGGTCACCCTGTCCTTTACAACCAGTCCCAAAGCCAGCCTGGTACTGGCCTTGCTGTTACTGGTGATAGTGATTGGAGCCGACCGCATTGGCATGTTTACCGGTCAGCCCCCTCAGCTGGGCACCCAGGTAGCCAAACCACCCCGTCATGTAGAAATGTAAAATAATATAGTATTCAATTGAAAGAATCAACAAGATCCATCGTATTAATTGATGTTAATGACGCAGAGAGACAAGCGGAGGTCACCCGGGCATAAAGAAGCTATAATAAAAATCATAAAAATCTGCGGAAATCTGCGTCGAAAAATTTGTTTACCGTGATGCGCTTAGCGCGTGTCATTGCTATGAAAATATCCCTCGCTGTGTCATCGCGAGCGAAGCGCGGCGATCTCTACCATCATCTACGGTTTGAGTTTAGAGATTGCCACGCCCCTACGGGGCTCGCAACATCAATAGTGAGCGATAGCGAACATCAGGAGTGCCGGAACGGTCAATGACAGTCTTGAGGAAGTTCATCGTGGCCTTTTCAATCGCGAGGAGCAAAGCGATGTGGCGATCTCTACCGTCATCTACGGTTTAAGCTTACGAATTATGCATAAATAGCTGAAAAACTAAAAGAAAAAATCATAAAAATCAGCGTAAATCTGCGT
>DBRE01000109.1:4915-5362 GCA_002305535.1 Syntrophomonas sp. UBA1376 | reverse complement strand
GTTTAGTATTACTCCTTATGGGGGTGCTTTTGAGACAACAAGCTATGACGACGATGAATTAGAGCACAATATTATGTTCAAACTGCGATTTCATTGTACCCGAACCGATACAGTTTACGATGTGGAGGGGGGAAGCACAACAAGTGAACATTCTTACGATGACGAGTTGATTTTTGCAACGAGGACAGTCGGGTTTCTAGACCCGTATCCAATGGAAGATGCCGATATTGTACAAAAGGCAGGAACTAAGGGAAAGTGGGAATATTACAAGCCGGAGGATAGACAGTGGGGGTTTAGATATACTTTCGGTGGTACCAAATCAAAACACACTGAGCATGCCGGCCCGTTGGCCACCATTTTCATCAGCATCCTGGCGATTCTGCTGTCTATCCTGTTCGGCAACACGGGCGGCTTTATCCCGACTGTGCCTGCGGGGACAGGCGGCGC
>DBRE01000109.1:0-4794 GCA_002305535.1 Syntrophomonas sp. UBA1376 | reverse complement strand
CGAGGATTCTCAGCGTAACCAAGAGCGCAGTGATGAGAGCAGTCAGCTTGAGAAGGACTTGCAACGCGAGCGCCAGGAGCGGACCCGCCAGGAGAAGATTGAGCGCATCGCTACAGATTTGGGCATAAGCGGTGCCAGTGAAAAGGAAGTCAGAGATGAGCTTGAGCGCCGCATGGAAAAAGACGAGGATTATCGTCAAAAAATGAATGATTACGCCCAGCGCAGAGATATGGCCGTCGATGTTTTGGAGGCGACGGTGGAGATGGCTGATTACACCATGGCAGCAGGTGAAGCACTGGTTCCTGGCGGAAAGGCTGTGTCCGCCACCTATAAAGGAATTAAAAATATCGGTTCTACCGTGGCGGAAAAGGGGCTAAGTACGGGTACGGTAATAGAGGGTGCCATCAAGGGAGGAACAGAAGCCGCAACCACCATGATGGATGCGGGTATCGGCAAAGCGGCAACTGCCTTCGGCGGCGCGGTTGCAGGAGAGGTTGCGGAGGCTGCCAATGATGGCGGGGATCTGAGCGATGCATTGATAGAGGGAGCAGCAAAGGGAACCCTCAACGCAGCCAGCGGCGTTATTGGCGACACCTACGGCGATATGGTAGGCGGCGACGGCATGATAAATAAGATGGCAGAAACGGCCGGTAAGCTTGGCGAAGTCGGCTTTGAAAAAAATGTCACAGGGAAAGTAGACGATATTGTGCACGGAAAAGATGAATGATGGAGGTAATGTGATGAAAAAGCTTATGGTATTATTTATGACCCTTCTGATGATTTTCACCCTGGCTGGCTGTGGAGAAAAAAATGGTGGTGAGCCGACTCAAGGTTCTGCTCCAACTGAAGCAAAATCGGAAAAGCAAGAGGTAAAAGTATATGGGATAGGCGAAGCGGCAGAAGCAGACGGCCTTGCCATCACGATCGACAAAGTTGTATCGCCCGACCCGGACATATTCCTTAACGGTCCCCAAGAGGGTTTTGCCTATATTCAGGTCTACTATACTTTTAAGAACGTCTCTAATGAAACTATAGAAACGCCAAAAAGACAAGCAATCTATATCGTTTATAAGGAAGGCCCCACAGGCGACGACTGCGATATGACATCCGATGAAAGCTCGGTCGACGTTCTTCCGGGGAAAAAAGACGGGCTTTATGAAGCATTTACTGAGCTTGCTCCCGGCGAATCCACTAGCGGCTGGATGGTGTATCCGCGATCGTTGGCTAAATCAGAGGTCACCATGCACTATTATTCCAAGTTTGTCAACGTGCCGCCCACTCTTGTGTTTGGGTTTACGGCTCCGTAAGTAGGAGTGTAAAACCTTCTGTGTAAATGGTAACAATCTCCAATAACTAATGATAAGAAGATGTTACCATTTACGCAGTCAAATCTCAGTTTAACAGTGATTGAAAGCGCCTTTGATCCATGGATTCTTCCTCTAATAGTGCCGTAGCTATTCTTTCCAAGTAAGGCAATCGTTCTGATAACAGCTGGTGGGTGGCAGTTTCCATTTTGTCAATTATGGTTCGACATTCATTATAAAGCATATCGGCAGGTACATCATCAATACTGACCACGCCCAGACTGGATAATCCTGATTGCACAATTTCCCGAGCTGTCTGCCAGGCTTGATTGAAATCATTGCGGGCCCCGGTACTGCGATCTCCATATACCAGTTCCTCTGAGATGGCGCCCGCTAGAGTGATCATTATCTGTTTTTCCAGTTGGGGCCGGGTAAACAAATATTGGTCATCGGGGGGAGATTTTCTCATGAAGCCCAAGGCGCCACCACGGGGTATTATAGTCAAGGATGCTACTGAACCTGGATCGACCGTTTCGCTGATCAAGGCGTGTCCTCCTTCATGGTAGGCGACCCTTTCGATTTCTTGCCGGGTGGGTTGGCGATCAGCTTTTTCACCCAACAATACTTTGTCAATGGCTTCGGTAAAATGAGCACTGTCTATAGTAGAAGAGCTTTCCCGCATGGCCAGTATGGCAGCTTCATTGGCCAGGCTTTCCAGATGAGCTCCTGAGAATCCGAAGGTTGCCCGGGCAATCTCATCCAACACTTCTTCAGAAGAAATCGGTTTATTGCGAGTATGGATCGATAATATGCGTCGTCGCCCTTCTCTATCAGGCAGACCCACCTGAACCTGTCGGTCAAAACGACCTGGTCTCAGCAATGCAGGATCCAGCAAGTCAGCACGATTGGTAGCTCCCACCAGAAGAATGCGCGGATCCTCATCGGGAGTGATGCCATCCATCTCCACCAGCAGCTGATTCAAGGTCTGGTCATATTCCATATGACTGGTGTGATTGCCCCGCTTTGCCCCCAAAACATCTAATTCATCAATAAAAATGATCGCACTGCGGCTATTTTCACGAGCAGCCTTTTTGCGCGCATCAAGAAAAAGTTGTCTCACTCGTTTAGCCCCTACCCCAGCATACATCTCTATGAATTCTGATCCGCTGGCAGCTATGAAGGCTGAACTGGTGAAAGAAGCTGCTGCTCTGGCCAAAAGAGTCTTACCGGTTCCCGGTGGGCCCACCAGTAGAATCCCCTTGAGAGGCCTGATGCCCATATGTTGGATAATCTCTGGTTTCACAAGAAAGTCCAACGCTTCTTTTAGTTCATTTATAGCTGAATCCTGTCCGCCAATGTCAGCAAAGCTTATCCGGTGCTGACTTTTTACTCCTTTACCTAGATTATTGAAACTAAGTTGTCCCTGGGTTTTCATAAAGTATAAAAAGCCGCCCATTGCCAGTATGAGAAGAGCAAAAGGGACAATATTGAAACCTATTATGGCCAGGAATATAAAGCCCCCTACTCCGGCGCCAATATAAATCTCTTTCACGAAAATCCCTCCCTACTGATTAATGGACTTGTTAATTGACATACCAGGCCTGGCGATAATTTCATACAAATAATGATCGGCGTCCTGAACTTGGATATATATTCTCTCCTCATCGACCCATAATTCATGTTGTAGTTCCATCTGGCTGCATTTTTCATTTAACTGATCATTTAACCATACAAACTCACTTTGCGCAGCCGCCTGCTGCATTGCCGGCTGCAGCTCAGAGTGTAATTGTTCTAGTTTTTCATTTCTATTATCAATAATCTGTAAATCGTATTCATTCCCAGAAAACCGCTGATTTAAGGTCTTCTCAATATGGTTGTAAGCTGATTGCAGATTGTCTACCATGCTCAGCTGGACGCGTATGTCATAAATCTGTTTCTCTTTAGTGATCACTACTTGAGAAACCGGTTCCAGGGAAGACAATTGGTTTTTCACCGGCTTTTCAATTCCATAGACGTTATAGGCCGAATACCCCCCGAATAGAATTGCTACAGTAAGTGCTACTGTAAGCAAAGCAATCACCACGCGAAATTCACCATTTTTCATCAATTTCCCCCCTTTGCGCAACAATCATTATAACATGCTTAGTGGGGGACTTCCTGCCGCAATATATGGAAATACGACAAGGACGGGGAGGGCCCCGTCCTTGTATTGGTAACGTATCTGGTTTTCAAATGAGTCGATACTATTTTAATATCATATTGGAAATAACCACCCGTTGGATCTCGTTAGTACCCTCGTAAATTTGAGTTATCTTGGCATCTCTCATCATGCGCTCTACTGGGTATTCACGCGAATAACCATAGCCACCCAGTACCTGCACGGCTTCGGTGGTGACCCACATAGCTGTGTCACCGGCAAATACCTTGGCCATCGCACTATCCAAGCCGTAGGGTTCGCTTTGGCCTTCTTTCCAGGCTGCCTGGTAGGTCAATAGTCGAGCGGCTTCAATCTTTGTTCTCATATCAGCCAGCTTAAACCGGATAGCCTGCAGGTTAGCAATAGGGGCATCGAACTGGACTCTCTCTTTAGCATAGTTCAGAGCAAATTCGTACGCTCCCTGAGCAATACCCACTGCCTGTGCGGCGATTCCGTTGCGTCCCCCATCCAATATCTGCATAGCGATCTTAAATCCTTGGCCTTCCTCACCCAGCAGATTTTCTTTGGGAATGCGGCAGTCTTCAAAAACTAATTCATAGGTGGCAGAAGTACGAATTCCCATTTTCTTTTCCTTTTTACCAAAAGTGAAACCGGGAGTTCCCTTTTCAACGATAAAGGCGCTGATGCTCTTATGCTTGAGTTCTTTATCACCGGTGCGGGCGATAACGATATAGACATCTGCATAATAGGCGTTGGTTATAAAGACCTTGGTGCCATTTAGTACATAATGATCCCCATCCAAACGCGCAGTGGTTTTAGTTCCGCCTGAATCACTACCGGCGGAAGGTTCGGTTATTCCAAAAGCAGCTATCTTGGTACCAGCAGCCAAATCGGGCAGGTATTTCATCTTCTGTTCTTCGGTGCCAAATTTCCAGATAGGCCATGAACCCAGGGAGGTATGGGCAGATAAAGATACCCCTATACCCGCATCAACCCGTGACAATTCTTCCACTGCAATACAGTAGCTCAGGAAACCAGCTTCTGCTCCGCCGTATTTTTCCTCCCAGGGGATTCCGCAGATGCCCAGTTCGGCCATCTTGTTCCATATGCCCATATCGAACACTTCTTGCTCGTCCCGCTCGGCAACTGTAGGGGCTACCTCATTCTCGGCAAAGTCTCTGATCATTTTCCGTAACATGACTTCTTCTTCGGTTAGTCTAAAATCCATTAATACAACCTCCTGCTAAAATAATTACTGTTAACCCGGCGGTCGGGTTAAAAGACGGTGTGATATTAGTTAGTAAGATACAATTTTGCTGCTTTTGCGCCAGA
>DBRE01000026.1:301-3363 GCA_002305535.1 Syntrophomonas sp. UBA1376 | reverse complement strand
GCCTCCCAGATTGGGAGGCTCAGGGTGTCGAGAAAGTCGACCCCCTGCCAGAGCGAGCAAAAAAGGATAAGAGCAAGGCAACTGGGAAGCCCGTGATTGAGGCGTACACGGCGTACGTCGATTGAACGGGCTTCCCAAGTTAACGCAGCTATTAGCCTTTTTTGACGGTCTGAGGCTGCCATTTGGCAGCCTCAGATATAGTTATCCTTATGGGTGCGTGTATTTATTGGAATGCTTGTGGCAGCGCTCACAGCCTGAACATACTTGGATCTTTTCTTTGAATACTTTTTTGATAGTCTCCACTGGCTCACTGCCCAGATTCAAAGCATTATGCAATATGATGCGCCGAGGAGCTATAGTGATCAATATGCTTATCAATACATCATCAAAATTGATCTCGTTTAACAGCATGTCATCCAGAAAATAGCTCATGTAATTTTCCTCTATCTTGATTCCGCTTCCATCCCACATATTAAATAGTCCATTTTCATCCATCATGATATTAACTTCATTTATTTTGGGTACTTGAGTATCCACAAAATAACGCAGAAGTGTTACGAAATCATTGTATTCCTTTTCATTCTTCCGTTCTTCCACGGCCAGTTCCACAGCAAAGCGAATCTCAGTCAGATAATCCTGCAGGCAAAAGTTTATGAATCCTTCTACAACTATCAAGGGATTGCTATGGATGTAATCCAAGATCCGGTGGGCTATACGGTTTTTTCGGCCATAATTCATTAGTAGGTTCAGGCTCTCATTATCATTACAGCGCCTGAGAAACTGAGCAGCCTTGTTGTAAACGATTTGTTTCTCTTCGGCTGCCAGGCCTCGGCAAGACCGGTGAATTTCCCTATTAATGAGTCTGCCTTCCCATTCCCCCAAAATATGCTCAGCAATCATTTCTGCTAATTGGTGTTTAAAAATATACACGATGTCTTCATTGCGAAAGACCTGATCATTACGGTTGCCCTGCAAGTGTATTTCGTAGGCTTCCATATCATCAGGCAGGTAATTTAGTACCTGAGCAGTGACTGAGTAGTCCTGTTCACGAATCCATCTGAACCGCTGACTGATCATCTCGTTAAATCTGGTGCCACTGGCCGTAGTTATCTTCAAATCATAGATCATTTAACGGCCTCCTATCCGTGCGAGTTAGTTTATTATATGTGAGCCGAAAAACCATTATTCAATCCATCTATTGCTTGAAGCAGCGCTTTTATGGCAATCTTCGCTGTGATCCTTTATAGAGACAATTCATAGGTTTCATGTATCTTATGTTTCTGCACAGTATAAGGTGCTAGACTTTCACCTAATAAACCGTAAAATGGATGTATCTGGTATTTTGAAAAAGGGAGAGGGATCGGAGAAGTTGAGAAATCAAATGTTTGACATTCTTAAGGGGCTGGGTATCATTTCAGTCATAGTTAGCCATGTTTACCGAGGGGGAACGGATCCTCTGGCGGTTTTCGTCCGCGAACTGGCTATGTGGTGCGTTCCAATGTTTTTTATGGTACAAGGCTATTTTATGTACAGCCCCACCTACCGCAGATGGCTGCAATCCTCCTGGAAAAAAATCAAAAAATCCTATATACCGTATCTCTATTGGGCAGTAGCCTACGGAGCTTTTTACTACATAACCGCTAATAAGACCTTCACGATCATGGACTTGATACTCGGAAAAACAGCTCTACATCTCTACTATATGTTTTATTACATAGTCTTCGCTATATGCTGCCCTCTGCTTTACTTCCTGCCAAAAGTCTTACGCCGCTACCTACTCTATTTCATGATAATCAGCAATATTTACTGGGTATATATGCTGGAGATATCCAAAACTTACGGTGTTCACTGGATCAGCTGGTCGGGCCCGGCACCTATAAAATGGTGGGGATTTATTGCTATTGGCATGCTCTTGGGCGAATACAAGCAAATTGGGGCTTTTATCAGCAAACATTACAAAGCTTTCTTTGTTGGTGCAGTCGCTGTAGCTGCCATTGGTCTTATAGAGCCTTACCTTAACAACACTTTAGGCTATCTTTTCAATAAGGTAGCTATTTTCCCATTGGCCACAGGCGTGACTTTGGCACTGGCCATTTACTATAGCTCCGAAAAGGCCATCGGCCGAGATTTTCTCAACTATGTAGGCAGCAGAACATTCGGCATTTATCTGGGGCATTTCTTCTTTGTCGATATACTGCGCAATCAAATCATACCAGGGGATCGCGCATTAGTAGCCGTTATTGTTTTGGGTATTTGTCTGGCAGCTAAGGCCATCAAAGACCGAGTCACGATACACTTGCCTTGGAACAAAGATGCTCGTGTGAGTGCCTGACGTAATGCAAAAGCCGATCCTGTCCCCTAAGGGAGCCAGGATCGGCTTATTGCTTTGATGAGCATTAAATGACTTCCACATTAGAAGCCTGTTGGCCTTTTGGTCCTGAAGTCACATCGAACTTTACTCTTTGTCCTTCACTTAAAGTTTTAAAGCCCATTCCTGTTATGGCAGTATGATGCACAAAAACATCATCACCCTGTTCTGTTTGGATGAATCCAAATCCTTTACTATCATCGAACCATTTCACCGTGCCGTACAATGTCATCACTCCTATTTTAATGAAACTTCATTCATATTCTATCCCAGCGAATATTTATCTATGAGAGTAAAACATTGGTTGTGCTGGTTCAAAGAGATGGTTCGTGGCTGCAAAAAAATCAGGTTTTTGAGCAATAGCCGAAGAATCGTTATCGTGACCAGAGAGAAAGATCCTTCAGTCGTTCCTCTCTCAGGATGACAACTAAGAAATCTTTCAGGATGACACCCCTTCTAACAGGGCAAAGCATGACTTTCCATGCTAAAAAAATTAAGCCTGATCGCTCAGGCTTAATTAAATAGTGTTTTGATCTTGATCATACTCAGGATTATGACTTCTTCCGCGTCAATTATGCAATCATAACCAGCGTCTTTATCCGAATAGGGCCAGGAAGAATCCTGCGGCTACAGCTGAGCCGATAACTCCTGCTACATTAGGTCCCATGGCATGCATCAGCAGGAAGTTGGCTGG
>DBRE01000026.1:0-127 GCA_002305535.1 Syntrophomonas sp. UBA1376 | reverse complement strand
TAGATTGCCTAGCATCAGCATACCTATAAGTGGTGCAACCGAAGGAAGCAGCAAGCAAACTATGATAGTAACAATTATAGGAAATACGATCCTTTCCAGCTTGGACACTTCCCGCAGCTGAGTCATC
>DBRE01000082.1 GCA_002305535.1 Syntrophomonas sp. UBA1376 | reverse complement strand
GGAGTAGTAACTGCTATTTAATTATTTAGGAAAGCTTAGCCGGGCTAGCGATGAAGATTTATTGGTCTTCATCGCTAAACACCCGGAAGCGTGTATATCGAATCTCATCGTTTAAGGAGGTTTCAGCAAGAGTGAGCGGCCAACAAAAAGTGCGTATCCGGTTGAAAGCTTTCGACCATAAACTTCTGGATGTGTCATCACAGAAAATCGTTGAAACGGCAAGGAAAAATGGATCAGGCGTATCAGGCCCTATCCCCCTGCCCACCCAGAAGAGCATCTATACTATTTTACGCTCTCCCCATGTAAACAAGGATTCGCGGGAGCAGTTCGAAGTCCGGACTCACAAACGGCTAATCGATATTCTCGATCCGAACCCGAAGACCATTGATGCCTTGATGCACCTTGATCTTCCCTCCGGTGTCGACATTGAAATTAAGCTGTAAGGTTGAGAACCGGTACTAAGAGGCCAGTGGGCGAAAGAGGCCTCAAGGTGGTAAATCCGGCAAGTATAAAGAAGTGATGTTGGATACCCCACTTCCAACCAATCGCTGAGAGAAAACTCAACAGGAGGTAACCAAGGTGGCACAGCTACAAAAAGCTATTTTAGGCACTAAAGTAGGCATGACCCAGATTTTCGATGAACTAGGCAAAGCTATACCAGTAACAGTTGTTGAAGCCGGACCCTGTACAGTGTTACAGAAAAAGAACACCGCATCAGATGGTTACAATGCCATTCAGGTAGGCTTTTACAACCTGAAAGAGAATCGCGCTAACCAGCCAATAAAGGGTCATTTTAAGAAGGCCAATGTTAAGCCTTTGCGTTTCATCCGTGAATTTCGGATGGAGAATGTTGATGAGTATGAAATTGGACAGGACATAACAGTGGACGTTTTTGCACCCGGAGACATGATAGATGTGGTTGGTACTTCCAAGGGCAAAGGAACTGCCGGAGGAGTAAAACGGCATAATTTTTCCCGAGGCTCCATGGGGCATGGTTCCAAATACCATCGCGGGCCTGGTTCGCTGGCAGCCAAAGGACCGGCCAAGGTGTTTAAAGGCCGGAAGCTTCCCGGCAGAATGGGTGGAGAACGGGTCACAGTGCAGGGCTTGCAGGTCGTAAAAGTCTATCCAGAACGCAATTTGATCCTGATAAAAGGTGCTATCCCAGGGCCCAAAAAAGGTCTTGTACTAATAAAGAATTCAGTGAAAGCTTAGTTGTTACGTCGAAGGAGGTTTAGCCAGATGCCCAAAGTTCCATTATATAACATGAGCGGGGCCCAGGTCGGGGAGCTGGAACTCAACGACAATGTTTTCGGTATCGAACCCAACCAAGCGGTTTTGTATGATTTTATCAAAATGCAAATGGCCAATAAAAGAGTGGGAACCGCTTCCGTAAAAACCCGTGCTATGGTAAGAGGCGGGGGACGCAAACCCTGGCGTCAGAAAGGTACCGGCCGTGCCCGCGTAGGCAGCAACCGTAATCCAGTTTGGACCGGTGGAGGAGTCGTGTTTGGACCACACCCTCGTGATTATTCCTATAAACTGCCACGTAAAGTAAGAAGACTGGCCATGCGGTCTGCTCTTTCTACCAAAGTGAAGGAACAAAATATCATTGTTGTTGATGAATTAAGTTTTGATGAGCCCAAGACCCGGCTAATGGTAGATACCCTGCAATCTCTCAACGCTGGTAAGAAGACTCTGGTCGTGATTGCTAAGGTGGACGACAACGTGACCAAATCAGCTCGTAATATCCCGGGCGTTAAGCCGGTGCGGGCAGATTTTATGAATGTTTACGACCTGTTGCATTACGATACCCTATTGATCACAAAAGACGCTGTAGCCTGGGTAGAGGAGGTATTCGCATAATGAAAGACTATCGCGATATTATCATTCGCCCGGTGGTAACAGAAAAGTCCATGGATCTACTGGCGGATAATAAATATACTTTTATAGTTGACAAACGCGCCAATAAGACCGAAGTCAAAAATGCTATTGAACACATCTTTAAGGTCAAGGTCGAATCAGTACACACCTTAAATATGAAAGGCAAGCCTAAACGAATGGGGCGTTTTGTAGGAAAGACCCCCGCACGGAAGAAGGCTATAGTAACATTGAAGCCCGGTGATAAGATCCGGATTTTCGACGGAATGTAAGGCTTGAGCCGTTATAAGGAGGGAATAAGCTAATGGCTATCAAATCATATAAACCCACTACGCCCAGCAGGCGGCACATGACGGTTTTGCCTTTTAATGAAATTACCAAAACCGAGCCAGAGAAAAGCTTAACAGTAGCATTAAAGAGTACTGGCGGGCGTAATAAACAAGGACGTATGACTGTCCGGCATAGAGGTGGCGGCCATAAACGTCTGTATCGCTTGGTAGATTTCAAGCGCAGAAAAGATGATGTGCCAGCCAAGGTAGCAGCTATCGAATATGATCCCAACCGTTCTGCCAATATAGCCCTGCTGCATTATGCCGATGGGCATAAAGCCTACATCATTGCCCCCAACCATCTTAAAGTGGGAGATGTGGTGCTATCGGGAGAACAAGCAGATATCAAGACCGGGAACACACTTCCGTTAAGAGCTATACCGGTAGGTACTTTGATTCATAATATTGAGTTGCGTCCTGGCAAAGGAGGACAGTTGGTCAGATCAGCTGGCACAGTTGCTCAGCTAATGGCCAAAGAAGGCAATTATGCCCATGTACGTCTTCCTTCCGGTGAAGTTCGTTTGGTTCATATCAATTGCCGGGCTACCATTGGGCAGGTAGGTAATTTGGAAAATGAGAACATTACCATAGGTAAAGCCGGTCGTTCTCGTTGGCTAGGAATTCGTCCTGCGGTACGCGGATCAGTTATGAATCCGGCAGACCATCCTCATGGTGGAGGAGAAGGCCGTGCTCCAGTTGGACGTAAGTATCCGGTTTCTCCCTGGGGTAAGATTGCCATTGGTGGCAAGACCCGCCGGAAGAAGCCTTCTGACAATATGATCGTCCGCAAACGGAAGTAAAAGGAGGTCTTGGAATTGACTAGGTCACTCAAAAAAGGACCATACTGTGAGGCCAAACTCTTAAGCAGAGTTGAAAATATGAATGAAACGGGACAGAAAAAAGTACTCAAAACCTGGTCCCGTCGTTCCACCATTATGCCGCAGATGGTCGGCCATACTATAGCTGTTCATGATGGACGTCGCCATGTGCCCGTCTATATTACTGAAGACATGGTGGGAATGAAGCTCGGTGAGTTTGCTCCTACCAGAATGTATCGCGGACACGCTGGCAAAAACGAAAAGACCAGCCGGTCCAGATAGGAAGGAGGATCAGGGAATGGAAGCCAGAGCCATTGCTCGATACATGAGGGTTTCCCCTCTTAAGGCCCGACAGGTGGCCGACCTGGTCCGGGGAAAGAATGCGGAAGAAGCAGTAGGTATTTTGCGTTATACCAACAAGAAATCCGCTCCCATGATCAGTAAGGTATTAAAGTCAGCCATAGCTAACGCAGAGCACAATTATGATATGGACACTGATGCTCTATACGTAGCTGAGATCTATATTGATGAAGGGCCAATCATGAAACGTATGCGGCCTCGCGCTTATGGAAGAGCTGATGTCCGTCGACACAGGACTAGCCACATCACGGTTGTAGTGCGGGAAAGGGAGGTTAAATAGTGGGTCAAAAGGTACATCCAAAAGGTTTTCGCATTGGCATAATCCGGGATTGGGATTCAAACTGGTATGCCGACCGGGATTACGTGGATCTGGTCCACGAGGATTTCAAGATCCGTAAGTTTATCAAAGACAAATTCTATCAGGCTGGAATCTCCAAAGTAGAGATCCAACGCACCGGTAACCGTATGAAGGTCACGATCCACACTGCCAAACCAGGTATAGTGATCGGACGTGGCGGTACGGAAGTCGAAATCTTAAAAGGCGAATTAGTAAAAATGACTGGCAAAAATGTCAGTGTCAATATTCAGGAGATAAAAAAACCTGAACTGGATGCCCAGATCGTAGCTGAGAATATTGCTCAGCAACTGGAAAAGAGAGTCTCTTTCCGCCGGGCTACCAAGCAGGCTTTAGGGCGCACCATGCGCGCTGGCGGTATCGGTATCAGAATTATGGTATCAGGCCGTTTAGGTGGTGCTGAGATAGCCCGCTCCGAATGGAGTGCGGAAGGTAAAGTGCCTCTGCATACATTGAGAGCGGATATTGACTACGGGTTTGCCGAAGCGAACACCACCTATGGCAAGATTGGCATCAAGGTATGGGTAAACCGGGGTGAAATAATGCCGGAAGCCAAAAAGAGACCACCCCAAAAAGCAGTGGAGGAGGCCGACAGATAATGCTTACCCCGAAACGTGTTAAATATAGAAAACAGCATCGGCCCAGTTTATCTGGCCAAGCCAATAAAGGCAACAGTGTAACTTATGGTGATTTCGGCCTGCAGGCTCTGGAATCTGGCTGGATCACCAATCGTCAGATCGAGGCCGCTCGTATTGCTATCAATCGTTACATCAGAAGAGGTGGCAAACTGTGGATCAAAATCTTCCCGGATCGGCCGCTAACGGTAAAACCTGCCGAGACCCGTATGGGTAAAGGTAAGGGTTCCCCGGAGCACTGGGTAGCAGTAGTTAAGCCAGGCCGGGTCATGTTTGAACTCTCCGGTGTTAATGAAGAGGTTGCTAAAGAGGCCATGCGGCTTGCAGCCCACAAATTACCTGTAAAATGCAAGTTCGTAAAACGAGAAGAGATGGGTGGTGAGGTTAGTGAAGGCAATTAAGCTACGGGAGCTAACCGACGAGGAACTGAACAAAAAAGTCCGCGATTATAAAGAAGAATTGTTCAACCTTAGATTTCAACTGGCCACCGGGCAGCTTGACAATCCCATGAGAATCAGGGACGTTCGCAAAAACATTGCCCGTTGCAAAACCGTTCTCCGGCAGCGTGAAATCGCCCAGGAAAACAACTAGTAAAGGAGGTCTAAGGGGTGGCTGAAAATCGTGGTAACAGAAAAGTCAGGATAGGTACCGTGACCAGTGACAAAATGGAAAAGACCATCACTGTGAGCGTAGAGACTGTTAAACAGCATCCATTATATAAGAAAACCATCAGTACCAGTAAAAAGTATAAGGTTCATGATGAAAACAATGAAGCCAAAACTGGTGACCTGGTTCGCATCATGGAAACTCGCCCACTGAGTAAAGATAAGAGATGGAGATTAATTGAAATAGTTCGCAAAGCCAAGACATTGGAGTAAAGCCTGGACTTTGGAAGGGAGGTTTACAGGGTGATTCAACAGGAGACCATGCTCCAGGTAGGCGACAACACCGGGGCCAAAAGAATCCTTTGCATTAAGGTTCTAGGCGGCTCGACCCGCCGATATGCATCGGTAGGTGACATTATTGTTGCGTCGGTTAAAGAAGCAGCCCCTGGTGGCGTAGTTAAAAAAGGCGATATTATCAAGGCGGTTGTAGTAAGAACCAAAAAGGAGATCAGAAGGCCGGACGGATCCTATATTGCATTCTCGGAAAACGCGGCTGTGATCATAGATGATAACGGTAATCCCAGAGGCACTCGCATTTTTGGGCCGGTTGCCCGGGAACTCAGGGATAGGAACTTTATGAAGATTGTCTCTCTGGCTCCGGAAGTCCTTTAAGTCGATGGAGGTGTTAATAGATGCAAATCAAAAAAGGTGACACTGTATTAGTCACGACGGGGAAGGACTCCGGAAAAAAGGGTAAGGTATTAAAAGTGCTTCCTGAAGCTAACCGGATCGTAGTTGAAGGGGTAAACCGGGTCAAGAAGCATACCAAGCCTAATCGGGCCCTTCCTCAGGGAGGAATCCAACGAATAGAAGCCCCGCTTAATGCATCCAACGTAATGATTTTATGTGGAAAATGCAATAAGCCCACCCGGGTTGGTCACAAGGTACTGTCCAACCAGGAAAAAGTCCGCTTCTGCAAGCATTGCGGAGAGGTATTGGATTAAAGTGCCAGGAAGGGAGGCTTAGTTATTAATGGCTAGGCTGTATGAACAATACAAAAATGAAATCACACCCAAAATGATGGAGAAGTTTCAGTATAAGAATGTCATGCAGGTGCCGCGTATTGAACGTGTAGTAGTCAATATCGGCGTAGGAGAGGCCATTCAGAACCCCAAGGCTTTGGATGGTGCTATCAATGATCTGCAGTTGATCACCGGACAAAGGCCGGTAGTCACCAAAGCCAGAAACTCGATTGCTGGCTTTAAGCTCCGTGAAGGAATGTCCATCGGTTGCAAGGTGACCCTCAGGGGTGAAAGGATGTATGAATTCCTGGATCGTTTGATCAACCTTGCATTGCCGCGCGTACGTGACTTCCGCGGAGTTTCCCCGGATGCTTTTGACGGTCGTGGAAACTACGCTTTGGGAATCAAAGAGCAAACCATTTTCCCGGAAATCGAATATGACAAGATTGATAAGATTCGTGGTCTGGAGGTAAACATAGTAACCACTGCTTCCACCGACGAAGAAGGTCGTGAGTTACTAAAAGCTATGGGTATGCCATTCAGATAATAAGGAGGTAAGGTTTAAAGTGGCCAAGAAAGCGATGATTGCCAAAGCTAAACGCCCTCAGAAGTACCAGGTGCGTGAATATAATCGCTGTAAGATTTGCGGCCGCCCCCGGGCTTATATGCGCAAATTCGGTATGTGCCGCATTTGCTTCCGTGAGTTGGCTCATAAGGGTGAACTGCCAGGCGTTACCAAATCCAGCTGGTAAGGTTGTTTGCAAAGGAGGTATAGGATATGGTCATGACTGATCCCATCGCCGATTTCCTGACTCGCATCAGAAATGGCAATATGGTCATGCATGAAACCGTTGAAGTGCCCGGTTCGAAGATCAAGATGTCTATTGCGGACATCATGAAAGAAGAAGGGTACATCAAGGATTACGAATATATAGAAGATGGTAAACAGGGGATCATTCGTATCTACCTGAAATATGGCCCCAATAAACAAAAAGTCATCACTGGAATCAAGCGCATCAGCAAGCCTGGTCTGCGGGTGTATGTCAAAAAAGACGAGATACCTCGGGTATTGGGCGGTTTAGGAACGGCTGTGATATCCACTTCCCAGGGGCTGATGACTGATAAGAAAGCTCGCAGGGAAGGACTGGGCGGCGAAGTCGTCTGTTATATCTGGTAACTGAAGGAGGGTAAGTATCGTGTCACGAATCGGAAAAAAACCGATCACCCTGCCCAAGGGCGTTGAAATAACCGTCAATGATAACATGGTCACGGTCAAGGGCCCCAAGGGAACCCTCAGTCAGGCTATTCCCCAGGGGATCACAGTTGCCAGGCAGGATGATCAGATTGTGGTCGAAAGACCCAACGATAATAAACAGAATCGTTCTTACCACGGTTTGACCCGGGCACTGTTGGCTAATATGGTACAGGGTGTAAGTGAGGGGTTTGAACGCAAATTGGAACTGGTCGGGGTAGGCTACCGCGCCCAGTTACAAGGTAAGAAACTGGTAATAAACATTGGCTTTTCCCATCCAGTAGAGGTAGAACCCCCGGAAGGCATTGAATTCGAAGTTCCTGCTGTGACTAAGATTACGGTAAAAGGTATCGACAAGCAGCTGGTAGGTAATACGGCAGCCGTCATACGCGATATTCGCAGACCTGAACCGTATAAAGGCAAGGGAATCAAGTATGAAAACGAAGTCATTCGCCGCAAGGCCGGCAAGGCTGGCGCTAAATAAGACAGGAAGGGAGTGACCGCATTGATTAAGAAAAAGAGCCGAAACAAACTGAGAGTGGGCAAACACCAGAGAATTCGCCGTAAGCTTTCTGGAACTGAAGAAACACCCAGACTGTGTATTTACAAGAGTTTGAATCATATCTATGCACAGATCATCGATGACCAGAAAGGCGTTACCCTGGCAGCAGCTTCCACCCTGGACAAAGAACTGAGCGATCTTCCTTCCAGAACTAACATTGAGGCGGCCAAAGAGGTCGGCAGCCGCATTGCTGCTAAGGCCCAGGAGAAGGGAATTACCAGTGTAGTGTTTGATCGCAGTGGATATAAATACCACGGCCGGGTAGCTGCTTTAGCTGATGCTGCTCGGGAAAAGGGACTGCAGTTCTAAGGAATTTGGAAAGCTAGGAGGGAAACGATGTTTGAGAAGGAACAGGCTGGCCCGGAACTAATTGAAAAAGTCGTTAATATTCGCCGCGTTGCCAAGGTCGTTAAAGGTGGACGCCGTTTCAGTTTCAGTGCGCTAGTAGTAGTAGGAGACGGCCAGGGTAAAGTTGGAACTGGCAAGGGCAAGGCCACTGAAGTGCCGGAGGCCATTCGTAAAGCGGTTGAAAATGCTAAGAAGAACATGGTTAGTATTCCTATGATAGAGGAACGGACAATTCCCCATCCTATTATTGGTCGTTTTGGTGCCGGGCGGGTGCTTCTTAAGCCGGCTTCACCAGGAACAGGGGTTATTGCCGGAGGACCAGTACGTGCGGTCCTGGAAGCTGCCGGGATTAAGGACATTTTGACCAAGTCCCTGGGATCTTCCAATTCTAACAACATGGTTCACGCCACCATGGAAGGCCTCAAAAGCCTGAAGCGGGCTGAGGAAGTAGCCAGACAGCGCGGCAAAACCATTGACGAGATCCTGAACTAGGAGGGAACCAAATGGCCAAGCAGCTAAAGATTACCTGGAGCAAGAGCACCATCGGGTGTCCCGAAACGCAGAGACTGACGATACGGTCACTAGGATTGCGCAAGCTTCAGCATACAGTTGTCAAAGAAGATACCCCCGAATTGCGGGGTCAAATTAAAAAAGTCAGCCACCTGATAACGGTGGAAGAGATTGATTAATAGGAGGTTTGGACGTGAAATTACACGAGATTCAAGCCCCGCCCGGAGCCAACAAAAGGACCAAGCGGGTTGGCCGGGGACCTGGTTCTGGTCACGGCAAAACGTCCACCCGGGGTCATAAAGGGCAGAAGTCCCGTTCCGGTGGCGGAGTAAGACCTGGATTCGAAGGCGGCCAGATGCCATTACAAAGGCGTTTACCTAAACGCGGTTTTACCAACATATTCAAGAAAGAATATGCTATCGTTAACATTCAAGATTTAAACATCTTTGATGATGGTACTGAGGTCACCATTGAGCTTCTGCAGGAGGCCGGCATGGTCAAAGGAGTAAAAGACGGTGTCAAGATACTCGGCAATGGTGAACTGGAGAAACAGCTTACTGTGAAAGCCCACCGGTTCAGCAAACAGGCCGAAGAGAAAATTTCTGCCCGGGGTGGCAAAGCTGAGGTGATCTAATGTTTGGATCCTTGCAACAAGCATTTAAGGTAGGGGATTTAAGGACTAAGCTCCTCTTCACCTTAATGATGCTTTTGGTCTTTAGAGTGGGTGCTCACATAGCGGTACCGGGTATTAATGCTGAGGCTATTCAACAACTGCTCTCCGGACAATTGTTTGGATTCTTTGATATCATATCCGGTGGTGCTTTTAAGCGATTCAGTATTTTTGCCATGAGCATAACTCCCTATATCAACGCCTCCATCATTATGTCGCTCCTCAAGGTGGTTATCCCCCGCCTGGATGAACTGTCCAAGGAAGGCGATGAAGGACGTAAGGTTATCACTCAGTATACCCGCTATGGTACGGTTGTCTTAGCCTTTGTACAGGGACTGGGAATGACCTTTGCTCTGGGGCGGGCAGGTGCTATTGAAAACCCGGGTTTTGTGGCATACATGGTGATCGTCATGTCGCTGACAGCAGGGACCGTCTTCCTAATGTGGATAGGTGAGCGGATCACGGAGAATGGCATAGGCAATGGGATTTCCCTAATAATCTTTGCCGGTATCGTATCCCGTCTACCCAGTCAGATATCGGGAGTGATGCAGGAATTAGCCGGAGGGATCATAGGCTATTTCAACATTTTCCTGTTTATTGTATTGGCTCTGGCTATTATTGCGGCTATTATCGCCGTTAATGAAGGACAGCGCCGTTTACCGATCCAGTACGCCAAAAGAGTGGTGGGTCGCAAGCTTTATGGCGGACAGAGTACGTTTCTGCCCCTAAAAGTAAACGCTGCCGGAGTTATTCCCATCATCTTCGCCATGGCCTTGATGATGTTTCCAGCCACTATTGGCTCCTGGATGCCGCAGACTTCCAAGTTCAATATGTTTCTTACTACCTACTTCAACTTTGGAAGCGTGGCCTATAATCTTGTTTATGCGCTCTTGATCGTGTTCTTTACCTACTTCTATGTATCGATTATTTTTAATCCATTGGATGTAGCCGAGAACATTAAAAAGTACGGCGGTTTCGTACCCGGACTGCGTCCAGGTCGTCCTACTGCCGAGTATATTGATAAAGTGCTGTCCAGATTGACTTTAGCGGGTGGAATATTCCTGGCGTTAATCGCCATACTGCCCAATTTCGTTATGGGACTGACTGGAATTACCAGCCTGTGGTTCGGAGGTACTGCCCTGCTGATCGTAGTCGGGGTTGCGCTGGATACCATGAAACAAATCGAATCACACTTGTTACTACGTAATTACGAGGGTTTTGTAAAATAGGAGATGAGACCTAGTGAACATTATACTGATGGGACCTCCCGGTGCTGGAAAAGGAACGCAGGCAGATTTGATCAAAGCCAATTATCCAATTCCTCACATTTCAACTGGAGACATGTTTCGCGATGCAGTAAGTAACGGTACAGAAATGGGTATTGAAGCCAAAAAGTATATGGACAGCGGGAGACTGGTTCCCGATGAAGTTACCATTGGTATCGTGCAAGACCGTCTGAATGCACAGGACTGTAATCAGGGTTTTCTCTTAGATGGATTTCCCCGTACTGTTAAGCAGGCAGAAGCCTTAGACCAAGTGTTAGCCCAACTGGGCAAGAGAGTAGAAGCAGCTATAAACATCGATGTTCCTGAAGACATCCTGGTAGAACGCATGACCGGTCGGATCAGTTGCAAAGACTGCAAAACCGTTTATCACCTTAAATTCAATGCTCCGGCTAAAGAGGGTGTTTGTGATAAATGTGGCGGAGAACTGGTACAGCGTAGCGATGACCAGGGTGAAACCGTGAAAAAGCGTCTGGAAGTCTATGCGGAGCAGACCAATCCACTGATTGAGTATTACCAAAAGCAGGGTAATTTTTACGGCATTGATGGTAACCGCTCTTCCCAAGAGGTCTTTAAGGATATCGAAAAGGTAATGGGGAGTCTGTAAATGATTATTTTGAAGACCCGGGATGAGATAGCACGGATGAGAGTAGCCGGTCAGATGGTGGCTCAAGTTCTTAGTCTGTTGGAGAGCCAGGTCAAACCTGGAATCACCACCGCATCCTTAAACGCTCTGGCTGAAGAAGAATGCCGCAAGCGTGGAGCCATCCCGGTGTTTAAGAATTACCCCAATTCCAGAGGGGGACCGCCTTTTCCTGGTGCAATATGTGCTTCAGTTAACGAAGAGGTCGTGCACGGTATCCCTGGTAAACGGGTGTTAAAAGAGGGAGACATTTTGAGCATCGACTTTGGAGTTCTTTTGGATGGTTTTGCTGGAGATTCGGCCATTACCGTCCCGGTAGGAGAAGTCGATCCAGAAGTGGCCCGCTTGCTCCAGGTTACCGAGGAGTCTTTGATGAAAGGCATTCAACAAGCCTTGCCCGGACATCGCTTGGGCAGAGTATCCCAAGCAGTACAGCAATGGGCAGAAAAGAATGGCTTCTCGGTAGTCAGAGAATATGTTGGACATGGAATTGGCCGGGCTATGCATGAAGATCCACCGGTTCCCAATTATGGCAGACCTGACCGGGGACCGGTATTGAAGGAAGGCATGACTCTGGCTATTGAACCGATGCTCAACATGGGCACCTATAAAGTATTTACCAAAATAGATGATTGGACAGTCGTCACTCAGGATGGTAAACATTCGGCTCATTTCGAACACACCGTGGCTGTGACCAGCCATGGTCCAGAAATCCTTACCTTAAGGTAGGGGGGTGGTCATTTGAGTGATTTACTAGCTCGAGTGGTAATTTCTAAATCGGGCCGAGACCAGGGGAGGATGTTTGTAATAGTCAAAGTGGTGAATGAACGTTTTGTACTGATAGTGGATGGAGATTTACGCAAGATCGAGAATCCCAAGATGAAAAACATTCGTCACCTGCAGATGACCAATTATAGAGCAGATGAAGTGGCTGATCATCTGGCCAGAGGAGAATTACCGTTCAATCATGTTATTAGAAAAAGCTTGAAACGAATCGAAGTCAGAAATCAAATGGGAAGGGGGTCTGGTAATGGCGAAGGATGATGTGATCGAAGTGGAAGGGGTTGTTTTGGAACCACTCCCCAATGCTATGTTTAGGGTAGAGCTACAAAATGGCCATAAGGTCCTCGCCCATATTTCTGGAAAAATGCGCATGAACTTTATAAAGATACTGCCCGGTGACCGGGTAATGGTGGAATTATCGCCTTACGATTTGAGTCGTGGCAGGATCACATATCGTTTTAAGTAGGTAGTCGGCAAGCAAGTTAAGGAGGTTAACAGGTTGAAGGTAAAGCCATCGGTAAAGCCAATGTGTGAAAAATGCAAAGTAATTAAAAGACATGGCAAGGTTATGGTAATTTGCCAGAATCCCAAGCATAAACAAACTCAAGGTTAAATTTAGGAGGTGAACGAATTTGGCGAGAATAGCGGGCGTTGATCTACCGCGTGAAAAGCGTGTCGAGGTTTCTCTCACCTATATATATGGAATTGGTCGCTCTTCGTCTCAGAAAATACTGGCCGAGGCGGGTATAAATCCAGATACCAGAGTCAAAGATTTAACGGAAGAAGAAGTTGCCAAATTAAGGGATGTTATTGAAAAGGCCTATACGGTAGAAGGTGACCTTCGCCGTCAGGTCAGTATGGACATCAAACGGTTGATGGACTTAGGCTGCTACCGGGGGCTCCGCCATCGTCGTGGTCTGCCGGTCCGTGGTCAAAACACCAAGAACAATGCGCGAACCCGCAAGGGACCGAAGCGTACTGTGGCCGGTAAGAAAAAATAGTCATAAAGGAGGGTTAACCAGGTGGCCAAAAGGACAACAACCAGGGTCAAGAGACGCGAAAAGAAAAATATTGAACATGGAATTGCTCATATTAAATCGACCTTTAATAATACCATCATTTCTATTACCGATAAGCATGGCAACGCTATTTCCTGGGCTAGTGCCGGAACATCCGGTTTTAAGGGTTCTCGTAAGAGCACTCCCTTTGCCGCTCAGCAGGCAGCCGAAACAGCTGCACGAGCAGCCATGGAGCATGGCCTCAAGGAAGTCGAATGCTATGTAAAAGGACCGGGAGCTGGTCGTGAAGCTGCTATCCGTTCACTGCAGGCAGCAGGACTGGAAGTCAGCGCTATCAAGGACGTTACTCCCATTCCACACAATGGGTGTAGACCACCCAAGAGAAGAAGGGTATAAGGAGGTCGTAAGAGAAAGTGGGAAGATATACAGATTCGGTTTGTCGGCAGTGCCGTCGTGAAGGTGAAAAACTCTTCCTGAAAGGTGACCGCTGTTACTCAGAAAAGTGTGCGGTAGAAAGAAGACCTTTCCCTCCGGGGGCTCACGGCCAGGGACGTCGTCAAAAACCTAGCGAATATGGTATTCAGCTGAGAGAAAAGCAAAAGACCAAGCGTATTTATGGCTTGTTGGAAAAACAATTCCGCAATTACTTTAAGAAGGCTGACCGCCAACCCGGTGTAACCGGTGAGAATCTATTAATATTACTGGAGCGCCGCATGGACAACGTAGTCTTCCGGATGGGCTTTGGAGGCTCACGCAAGGAAGCTCGTCAGCTAGTCAACCATGGACACTTTACTGTGAATGGAAAGAAAGCGACTATACCTTCCATGCTGCTGAAACCCGGAGATGTGATACAGGTAAGGGATACCAGCAAGGATTCGCCCAAGTTCCAGGAGATAAAAGACCAGGCAGCCTATAGGACTCCTCCGGAGTGGCTAACGGTAGATGCCGATAACTTGACTGGCAGTGTGCTGGCTTACCCGAACCGGGAACAGATCGACACCGCCGTGAACGAACAGCTTATTGTCGAACTGTACTCCAGATAAGCACACCTCTAATATGAAGGAGGGATTCATGCATGCTAGAGATGGAAAAGCCGCGCATAGAGTGTGTGGAGAAAGATGCCAGCACCAACTATGGCAAATTTGTGATTGAACCACTGGAAAGAGGATATGGAACCACCCTGGGGAACTCCCTGCGTCGGGTTTTGCTATCCTCGCTTCCGGGAGCGGCAGTGTCATCTGTCAAGATCGATGGAGTACTACACGAGTTTTCTACCATTCCCAACATAGTTGAAGATACTACCGAGATAATTCTTAATATCAAGCATCTGATCTTAAACTATGATGGCAGTGAACGTAAAATTTTAAGACTCGAACAGACTGGACCAAAAGTGGTTACAGCCAGTGACATAGAAGTTGATGCGGAGGTAGAAGTACTTACTCCCGACTTGCACATCGCTACCTTGGATAAGGATGCCAAACTGGTCATGGAAATGACGGTTGAACGAGGCCGCGGCTATGTAAGTGCCGATCAGCAACCCAATAAGAGTGATGAGATAGTGGGACAGATCCCCATCGATTCCCTTTATACTCCGGTCACCAGAGTTAATTACACCGTGGAAAATGCCCGGGTAGGCAAACGTACTGATTACGACAGCCTGACTCTGGAAGTGTGGACCAATGGTAGCATAAGCCCAGAAGAGGCTATTAGCCTTTCCGCTCAGATATTGATCGAATACTTGAAGCTGTTCACCGAAATCGATGACTCTTTTGCAGAAGTAGAGATACTGGTGGAAAAGGAAGAAGAGAAGAAGGATAAGGTTCTAGAAATGTCCATCGAGGAATTAGAGCTATCCGTACGTGCCTCCAATGGTTTGAAACGGGCTAATATCAATACCGTAGGTGACCTGATTGAAAAGACCCGTGAAGAAATGAGCAAGATACGCAACCTGGGCCAAAAATCCTTGGAAGAGATCGAACGCAAACTCAAGGAACTGGAACTAGGATTCAAGAATCCAGAAGATTAGTTAAAAAAGGAGGACCCTTGCAGTGAGCTACCATAGATTTGGGCTCCGTAGTGATCATCGTCGAGCCATGCTGCGCAATTCAGTAACTTCACTATTGGACAGCGGCCGGATAACTACTACGGAAACAAGAGCTAAAGATATTAAAAGACTGGCCGACCAGATGATCACCCTTGGCAAAAGAGGGGATCTGCACGCAAGACGTCAGGCTATAGCTTACCTGACCCGTGAAGATGTGGTACAGAAACTGTTTACCAATCTGGCGGATAAATATACCAATCGTCAGGGTGGATATACCCGCGTGATTAAAGCCGGATATCGCCGTGGTGACGGTGCTCCCATGGTAATTGTAGAATTGGTCGACTAGGCAATGATCCGGCTGGACCAGGTTAGCTTCAGCTATACTTCTGAGCAGTTTTCCAGGCCAGCCGTTCACAACCTTTCCTTTACTCTGGAAGCAGGTCAGTGGATGGCGATCGTCGGTGCCAATGGCTCCGGAAAATCAACCCTGGCTCGATTAATTAACGGTCAATTGCTTCCTGATAAGGGCAGTGTGATCGTTGATGGTCTGCATACCAGTGACAGATCACAGCGTAGCCAGGTACGAGGCCGGGTCGGCTTGGTGGGTTCGGTTCCGGATCACCAGTTTGTGTCCAACCTGGTCGCGGATGATGTGGCCTTCGGCCCACAGAATCTTGGCTTGGAACGCGAAGAAATTTATAAAAGAGTGGATACCGCTCTGAGAATGGTATCAATGGAGGATTATGCCCAATATCCTCCTTATCTTTTGTCCGGTGGTCAAAAGCAACGCGTCTGTTTGGCTGGTATTCTGGCTATGCAGCCGCGTTACATAATACTGGATGAAGCAACTTCCATGCTTGACCCCCAGGGACGTCGCCAGATACTGCAGATCTTAGAGAAACTGCGTCAGGAAAGTAAACTGGGCATAATTCTCATCACCCAAGACTTGGAGGAGGCCTGTCAGGCTGATCAGGTGATAGTTATGCAGGCGGGACAGATAGCTGCGAATTTACCTTTTCGCGCTCTGGCTGAAAATCAGGAGTTGCTAAACCAATACCACCTGGAGCAACCAGAATTCTATCATCTGGTAGCCCTATTGAAAAAACAAGGCCTGCTTTCGCCGGACTGGCGTGGAGACTCTCTGGACAAGGTGGTGGAAGCTCTGTGTTGATGAAACTGGAGTCGGTAAGCCATACCTATCAGCCCAGGACGGTTTTCGCCCAGGCGGCTTTGCGAAACATAACCCTGTCCATAGAAGAAAACGAATTCCTGGTGATCGCTGGCGGAGAAGGGTCAGGTAAATCCACCCTGCTGTTGATAATGGCAGGAATGATAAAGCCCTCGCAGGGGCAGGTATACTTGGGGGAGGCGCCTCTACCCAGACAAGGTATCCACCCAAACCTGGGGCTGGTCTTTCAACATCCCGAGCAGCAGATATTTGAACTGACGGTTGGTGAAGAAGTAGCTTTTGGCCCCATAAATCGTGGAATTAAAGGTGAGGAACTTAGATCAGCCGTAGCCGAAGCATTGGCAGCGGTGGGATTAGATCCTGCTCATTACTATGACCGCCCCATAAGGGAGTTAAGCACTGGGGAAAAAAGGCGCGTAGCCCTGGCTAGCACTCTGGTTTTACAACCTCAACTCCTGTTGATGGATGAGCCGCTGGTCGGGCTGGATCACAAGGGGCGCTGTCAGTTGATCGATCATCTGGTGGATCTCAATCGTACTCGAGGCATCACTATTGTTATGGTCACCCATCAGATCCGTCCCGTTTATCCCCATTGCTCCCGAGTAGTACTGCTACATCAGGGCCAGATCAGCGGAATTATCGGGCCAGAGCAAAGCTCACCGCTGGAGGAGTTAGATGGATCCGAGCAAATAGCTCTGCCCATTCATGTCCAATTACTGCAGCATCTGCAGAAAGTAAAGCCCGATTTACCAGCCTCTGCTCGTACAGCCGAAGAAGCCGGGGCCATTATAGCCGCCCACTGGCAGTCAGGGGAGGGAGGTCATTATTAATAGTTACCTGCAAATGGGGCAGTATATTCCCCTGGATGCTCCGGTACACCGCTGGGACTCCCGCAGTAAAATAGTGGCTGTGACCGGTTTGAGTGTCAGCATGATAATAGCTCCCGATTGGCCGCATGTAGCTATGGTGAGTGTTGTAATCTTGGTGTTGATAGCCTTGAGTAAAATCAACTTGCGCACCTACTTGGTCAATCTGCGGATATTGCTGATCCTGGTTTTTATCACAGCTTTTTTGCAACTATTGTTAGTACCTGGGCAGGCAGTATTTACAGCCTGGCTCATATCGGTAACTCGTGAAGGGTTAATAGCTGCCAGCCTGCTTTTCGTGCGGCTGACTGGGATATTGCTGTTGGCGGCCTGGTTGACATTCACGACGCGCCCCGCCCAGCTCACCGCTGGGTTGGAAAGGATCTTCAGCCCACTGGCTCGACTTCGTTTGCCGGTGCATGAACTGGTAATGATCATGACTCTTAGTCTGCGTTTTCTGCCCCTACTGGTAGAAGAGACCCAGAGGATACAACGGGCCCAACTGGCTCGAGGTGCTGCTTGGCATCAGGGGACCCTAAGGCAAAAGGGGCATTATCTGATCGCTCTGCTGGTACCGATGCTAAGGCTTTCTCTGCAGCGAGCCGAAGATTTGGCTGAGGCCATGGAAAATAGAGGTTATCACGGCGGTCAAGGCCAGACACCATTATATTCCCAGGGCTTACACCCAGGCGATTGGCTGCTGATAGCTCTCACCATGGTCATCCTAGTATTTCAGCTGATATAAACGCAAGTCGCAGAATCGTTCGCTACTTGCACGGATATCAAGAGGTACGATAATGGGTAGGATAAAACTGATAATCGAATATGATGGTACCAATTATCATGGTTCGCAGATCCAGGCTAATGGCCACACCATTCAAGCCGAGCTGCAGCAGTGCATCCAACGCTTAACCGGGGAAAAGGTTTCGCTGTTGTTGGCGGGTCGAACCGATGCCGGCGTCCATGCTCTGGGGCAGGTAGTAGCCTTCAATACAGCAGCTTCGATCCCTTCCGAGCGATGGCAGTATGCTCTCAACAGTGTTTTACCTGGCGATATCAGGATATTGGACAGCCAGGAGGTTCATCCTGATTTTCATCCCCGCTTTGACGCCGTAGCCAAGCTGTATCGCTATCAGATATACCGCCAGCCAGCCGGAGCTACATTTTACCGCCATCATGCCTATGTATGTTTTGACCCGCTAAACCTTGAAAACATGCAGGAAGCCGCCCGATACCTGGAAGGACAACATGATTTTCGTTCCTTTTGTGCCAGCGGCTCTTCCGTAAAGAATTTTGAACGAAATGTTTCCCACTGCCGATTGTGGGAAGAGGGAGCATTCGTGAATTTTGAAATAAGTGCTGATGGTTTTCTATATAATATGGTACGCATTATCATGGGAACCCTGTTAGAAGTAGGGCGCGGCCGACTATCAATTGCAGATATGGAGAGGATCTTGGCCGCCAAGGATCGTTCCCAGGCGGGGCCAACTGCTCCGGCTCAAGGATTGTACCTGGTGGAAGTGCGGTACCCAGAATCAACTGAGAAAATGAAATAATGGGCATATTTGTTGACAAGGGGCCCTTGTTTTAGCTAATATTAGAAGGTAGTCTCTAAACGTGTGTCTGCCTCCCGCCCCGTTGGCAGTCTACACGATGAGGATACTTTAAGTGAACCAACCTGATACTGGAGGGAACAGTGTGAAAACCTTTATGGCAAAGCCCGCCGAAGTTGAGCGGCAGTGGTTCGTTATCGATGCCGAAGGACAGACTCTGGGCAGACTCAGCTCCGAGGTAGCCTCTATTCTGCGCGGCAAACATAAACCCACTTATACTCCTCATGTGGACACTGGTGACTTCGTAATTGTGATCAATGCCGAGAAGATTAAGCTTACCGGCAACAAGTTGATGCAGAAGAAATTACGCCATCATACCGGATATCCGGGAGGCTTGAAAGAGGTAGATTACAAAACCCTGCTGCAAAAGCGCCCCGAAAGGGCTATTGAGGTTGCAGTTAAGGGCATGCTTCCCCACAATCGCCTGGGTGCCAAAATGTTTGGCAAACTCAAGGTATATCGTGGAAGTGAGCACCCCCATCAGGCCCAGAAACCGGTGGCAAGAGAGCTGAAAGGGTAAGGAGGATGGCAATGTCAAAGGTACAATACTGGGGAACAGGAAGAAGAAAAAAAGCTGTAGCTAGAGTGCGCTTAGTGCCGGGAGACGGTACGATCATCATAAACGATCGCAGCTTTGAAGAATATTTCCCGAACAAAACCAGCCGACTGATCGTTCAGCAACCCCTTGAGCTTACCGCCATGGGAGGCCGTTTTAATGTCATATGCCGTGTACACGGTGGCGGTGTTAATGGACAGGCCGGTGCTGTCCGGTTAGGTATTGCTCGGGCGCTGGTAAAAACTAATCCAGAAGTGCAACCAGTTTTGCGCAAGGCTGGATTCCTGACCCGCGATCCGCGCATGAAGGAACGTAAAAAGTACGGTCTGCACGGAGCCCGCAAAGCGCCACAATACTCAAAACGCTAAATATGTTATGCAACCCCCTCGGGTACCCCGAGGGGGTTTTTGCATACCCGAACAGATAGGATCCGACACGAGCTGTCTTAATGCAAGAGGGGACGGTTCTTTCTGTCATTTCAGGTTAGCTGATACTACCAAGCGTATTATCTTTAACAAATGACAGAAAGAACCGTCCCCTCTTGCATTATAAAAAACACATTCTATGCATATATAAGAAATAGCATTTTGTCGGTTAGGAGGAGCTGGGATGACCCTGGGAGATAGGCTGGCCATTAGATTTGCAAAGGATGATCCTAAAACAGAGAGGATATTACTGGATAGAGCCCTGTTCATTCCCCGGCGTTGGGGCAGGATCGGTGCAGCCCTGGGTTTGTTTTTGATCCTCTGTCTGGCCGCCGTTCTCAGTCAACCCGATGAGGTTCAGGTCATGTCCTACAGTCTGGCTAATAAGGTCATTGCTGTGGATGCCGGGCACGGAGGCTTTGATCCCGGTGCCAAGCGAGATAGTATTACCGAAGACCGAATTACTCTGGCCATAAGCAAACTGCTGCAAAAGAATTTAAGTGAGGCTGGCTCTCTGGTGGTGATGGTTAGAGAAGACGATAATGACTTGTCCGATAAGAATTTTTCCGGAAGTCTGCGGGAACGCAAGCGCCAGGATCTGAACCGCCGCGCCGAAAAGGCCAATCAAGCCCGAGCCAAACTCTACGTTAGCATTCATGCTAATGCCGACCCCAGTCCTCGCTGGCGAGGGGCACAGGTTTTTTATGACGGCAGCAGTGAAGAGGGTAAAGCAGCTGCGGTAGCCATTCAGGAGGAATTGACTAGAGTATTGGGGAATACTAAGCGTAAGGCACTGCCGGGAACTTATTATATAACCCAAAAAACTGAAATGCCGGCAGTGATAGTCGAAGTAGGATTCATCTCCAATCCAGAAGAAGGTAAATTGTTGATGGATCCTGATTATCAGGCCAAGGTAGCCTATGCCATCTATGCTGGAATAGCCAAGGCACAGAGCCAGGACGGAATAATGGCTATGGGCTATCCATGATAGGCCAGCTAAGGAGGAATCCCCATGATTACTTATGCTGCCTTAAGTCCCCACCCACCCTTGATCATACCGGAAATAGGCCAGCGCCGACTTCAAGATGTGCAACCCACCGTAGAGGGGATGCGTCGTCTGGCCCAAGAACTGGCCGCCACTGCGCCGGAGACCGTTATTTTTTTGACTCCCCATGGCAATGTGTTTGCCGATGCTCTCTCCAGTCTGGGACAACCTCAGTTACGAGGAGATCTTACTGCCTTTGGAGCCCGTCAGGAATGGACAGCCAGCAATGATCTGGCACTGTTGCAGGAAATTGCCACCCAAACCGCTAAGTCAAATCTGCCCTTCATTATCCTTGATAAGGATACTGCCCGTCAGCATCGGCTGAATCCCGATTTGGATCACGGTATTCTGGTACCTTTTCATTACCTGCAGGAAGCAGGTTTGACTGATGTGAAAATAATAGCCATCAGTATAGCTTATCTATCCACCTTGGAGCTATACCACTTCGGCCATATAGTAAAACAGGCGGCTGACAAAGTGGGGCGAAAAGTAGCCATCCTGGCCTCGGGAGATATGTCGCACCGGCTGAAAAGTGAGGGGCCTTATGAATATCATCCCGATGGGCCGTCATTCGATAAAGCCGTTCGAGAACTGCTGGC